>JUNU01000204.1 GCA_001067655.1 Neisseria lactamica | reverse complement strand
TAGTACGGCAAGGCGAGGCAACGCCGTACTGGTTTAAATTTAATCCACTATATTTAAGAGGTCGTCTGAAAACACCGAGCTGCAAGACAAGGAAGGCTGCCGAACAGACAGAAAGGAACTATCCGCATGAATCATCAAGCCCAGTCCCCCACCGTCTCCGTGATGATCCCTTACTACAACTGTAAGGAATACATTGTAGAAACCATCCAGTCCGTCCTTAGCCAAAGCCATCAGAATTTTGAAATCATCATTGTTGATGACGGCTCCGACCCGGAACACGCCGATTATTTGAGGGAGTTTCTGGCGGACAAGCCCGCAATACGTTACGCCGTACAAAACAATCAAGGCGTTGCCGCCGCCCGAAATCATGCGGCGAGGCTGGCGGGGGGCAAATACTTCCTGTTTCTCGATTCAGACGACCTCATCCTGCCGGATTACATCGAAAAATGCGTCACGGTTTTGGAAAACAATCCCGACTGCAAGCTGGTGTATCCGTTGGCGGAATATTTCGATGCGCAAGAAGGTTTGTGGAATCTGCCGGATTATGACGGTTTGGAAAGCCTTTTGATGGGCAACCGTTTTCCTTCATCCGTCTCCATGCACCGCGCCGAAGATTTTGCCGCATTGGGTGGATTTGATGAAAACCTGACGACACACGAAGACTGGGATTTTTGGATACGCCTCTTAAGCAACGGCGGAACCGTTATCCGTATTCCGGAAGTGTTGTTCCGCTACCGCAAACGCCGTGACGGGTCATCGCTGATTAACCGCTTAGAGCAAAATCCTGATTTAAACCGCGAAGACTGGCAAAAAGTCTACGAGAAAAACCGCGCGCTGTTTATGCAACATCATTTGGGATATTCCGACTGTATTCAAAAAATATCCTTACTAGAACAACAAATCCAATCTTTATCCGAGCTAAACCTTCAATTGCGAGAAGACAATACCAATATGCAAAATCAAAACCAAGAATTGCAGCATGTAATGGCAAAACTGCTGCAACAAACCGAACTGTCTGCCAAGCAGACTGAGTCTCTGCAACAGCAAATCGATATGTTGATGCAGTTGATGGTGCGCAGCCAGGCAGCAGAAGAGCAATCGAAAGAACAAGAAAAACAAATCGAACTGCTGAAAAAACAAATCGATACCTTGCAGCAGGAAAAACAGTCGCTCGAACACACCATCAATACCTTGAACGAAAACAGACAATCGTTCGAGCAAGCCATACACGGACTCAATGAAAACCGTGCTTTATTAGAACAGCACATCCGTCAGGAAAGCCAACGATTGGCAAAATACAAAGGGTTGTGGACGGTTAAGGTATTCAAGCCGTTCGTTAAAACCGAACAGGCCATCAGCTCTGCCAACCGCTACCGCAAAGGCTTCCGTCTTTTGGTGCGCGAGAAGGGCAGTATCGGCAAGGCATATCAGTTTTTACGCCGCCATTACAAGCAAACCCATTCGATTAAAAGCGTGAAACAGCTTTTAAAAATGGTCGGTTCTTCGCCTGTTGTTGCACAGGAAATTCTTGGTGTTCAGGCAGACCCGATTCCGCAAACGTTTATCCAGCGACTGACCAAACATGCTGCCGACACGCTTGCACCCAAAGTTGCCATCATTGCCGAACTCAGTATTCCGCAATGCAAAAAATATCGCGTTATCCAAAAGCAGGAAATGCTTGAGGAGCTGGGCATTCCTTGTTCCGTAACTTCATGGACGGACAGCAACGAAGCCAAGAAACAGATTTCTTTGGCAAGTTTGGTGATTTTCTACCGCGTTCCCGGTTTTGACAGCGTGATGGATTTAATTGCGGAATGCCGTCGTCTGAATATCAAAACATTATGGGATGTCGATGATTTGATTTTTGACGAAGATGTCCTGAAAACCAGCAGCACAATCAACTCGCTTGAACCGGCAGAAAGAGAAGGCGTGATCAACGGCGCGAAACTTTACCGTCAAGCCATGTTGGCGTGTGACGAAGGCATCGCTTCGACTTCCGGACTGGCAAAAGCCATGAAGGAAGCAGGTTTGGAAACCGTTTATGTGGTTGAAAACGCGTTGGATGATGAAACGCTGGCAGCGGCACGCAGTATTGAGGGTCGTCTGAAAAAACAAGAAGACGGCTTGATTCGGATTATTTACGGTTCGGGCACCAAAACGCACAACATCGACTTTTTGGAAGCCGCTCCCGCACTTGCCAACATATTGAAAGAAAATCCGAATGTTAGGTTCAGAATCATCGGCTATTTGGAGCTGCCCGAATATTTCGATGAAGTACAAAGCCAAATCGAGCGCATCCCATTTTGCAACTATACGGAATACCTGGCTTATTTGTCCGAATGCGACATCAGCATCGCGCCTTTGGAAAACTTCGTTTTCAACGATGCCAAGAGCAATATCAAATACCTTGAAGCATCGATTACCAAAGTGGCGTCCGTATGTTCGCCAAGGGCGGCTTTCGCCGATGTGATTGTCAACGGTGAAAACGGCTTTCTGGCAGACAGCGAACAGCAATGGCATGAAGCGTTCGACACCCTGATTCAAAATTCCGAACTGCGCGACAGTATGGCGCAGGCGGCATACCGTACGGTTACGGAAACATACAGCCCGCAAGCCATCGGCAGCACGCAGCTTGCACCCGCCGTCCGTTTTGAATCTGCCGCAAAAGGGAAAACCAAAGTCTTATCGTTTAATGTTTACTATCATCCGCAATCGTTTGGCGGGGCGACCATTGTTGCCGAGCAACTGAACAAACTGCTTGCCGATGAAGAAGCCTACGAAATATATGCGGTAACGACTTTGCCGATGAAGAGCTGGCTGCCGCCGTACAGCGTCATCCGTTACGAATACGGCAAAGTGACCGTGTTCGGCGTTGCTGTTCCTTCAGAAGATGCGGCCGCCCACGAAAACCCGCGTTTTGATGCAGCCGTCAAAGACATCATCAAACTCGTACAGCCGGACATCGCCCATATCCACTGCATTCAAAGCATGGGCGTCGGTATGGTTGATATTTGTCGGGAAGCCGGTGTCAAAACCCTTGTTACCCTGCATGACGCATGGTGGATTTGTCCGAACCAGTTCATGCTTGACGAAAATGAAGTCTTCCGCGAGCAATGGAATACCGAAGACGAACGGAGCAAAACCATAGCCCGCGCCCTGTCGAAAATCGATATGTTGCTTGCGCCCAGCAAATATTTTGCCGAGTTGCATGAAAGAACTTTGGGCAGGAACGTCCTCGTCAACAAAAACGGCGTTACCCGCCCCTTGGGTCAAATATCCAAACGGAAAAAAGACGTTATCCGCTTCGGCTATGTCGGCGGAAAAACCAAAATCAAAGGCGTTCATCTGATTTTGGAAGCCTTCAGGAAACGCCGTTTCCCCAACACCGAACTGGTTGTCGTGGACAATATGCTCAACGTCGGCGCACGTTCGTTCTTTGACAGCGATTTCGACGGCGTGGAACGCTTCCGCATCGAACCTGCTTACAGCCAAGATACCATCGACCACTTCTTCTCGGAAATCGATGTTTTGTTGTTCCCGACCCAATGGAAAGAAAGTTTCGGGCTGACGGTCAGAGAGGCAGTGTTGCGTGATGTTTGGGTAATCGCTACTGACGCGGGCGGTGTGTCCGAAGACATTATCGACGGCGAAAACGGCACGGTCATTCCGTTTGACAGCGGCGTGGAAGAATTGAGCCGCGCCATTGCCGAAGTTTGCGAACGTTATCAAGCGATGGACGACGGCGCAGTCATTGAACTGCCGAAAAGCCATATTCGGACTTTTACGGAACAAAAAGACGAATTGGCAGGCCTATATCAAGAAATGCTGTCGAACCAAGTAGATTGATGTTTTCAGACGACCCTTTCGATGGCAGCAAAGGGTCGTCTGAAAACAAAATCCCTCCCCGATTAACCGCACTACACACGAATCATGAATAAAACCATCATCCTTGCCGTTCCCTATATGTACGAACTCGACAAGTGCATCGAAAAAAACCTGCGTTTTTTGGGGTTCGACGTCGTCAACCTTTGTTACGACGACAGGGATTCTTTTTATCCCAATATGGCGAGCAGGGTGAAAAACCTATATTACAAATATGTTGCCAAAGACGGCGACTACAAAAAAGTTTTGAAATATAGCCGCTATCGGGATGATATTGCACGCAAGCTGAGTTCGTTAAACGGAAAAAAAGCGGATTACGCCCTGTGTATCCGCGCCAATATCTATCCTAAAGAAATCATTGCCGCCATTCGTGCGCACAGCGAAATATGCGTCAATTACCAATGGGACGGCATCGGGAGGTTCCCCGATATCTTGGAATATTTGGACTATTTCGATCAATGCTGGGTTTTCGACCCGCAAGATATTAAGCAGTATCCGGAATGCGGTTTCAAAGCCACGACCAACTTCTACTTCGATTTGCCTGTTCCCGAATTGCCGTCAAACGACGGTCTCTACTTCCTCGGCGGCTACGAATTGAGGAGGGAAGGGCAGACTAAGCATTTCATCAGCGAAGCGGAACGCCTCGGGCTGCCTTTGGATTTCCATATTTACTGTAAAGACGACCGCGCCGAAAAAGCCTTCGGCACAAAAGGCATCACTTATCTCGACCGCAGCAGCATCCTTAGTTTTGAAAACAATTTAAGCAAGGTACAAAGCTGCGGGGCGGTGGTCGATTTTGCCCAGTTTGACCATTACGGTTTGTCGTTCCGCATTTTCGATGCCCTGCGATTCGATAAAAAACTGATTACGACCAACCAAAGCATACGGGATACCGACCTTTATCATCCTGACAATGTGTTTTTATGGGATGGCGGCAGCTTGGACGAATTGCCTGATTTCTTGGCGCGTCCGTATCAGCTGGTCAGTCCGGATATCAAAGAAAAATATTCGTTTACCCAATGGCTCAACCGTATGCTCGGTATCGGCAATTAATGAAGGCGAACCTGTGCCGCAGCCGTTTTAAGAATTTCATCATTGCCTGATTGTATAGTGGTTTAAAGTTAATCCACTATATTTTCAGACGACCCTTCCTCTTTACCGTACGAGATTATGAAAAAGAAAACCGTTATCCTGGCTATGCCGGAGCTGTTTAAAATCCACGAGCTCATCATTGAAAATCTGGAAAAATGCGGCTTCGACGTACTGTCCCTGACTTACGAAGAAAAAGAATTCAAATACAAAAGCATCTTCCAACGCATGCAGAAAATCTGGTACCGCAACGTCCTCGGACGAATGGATTTCAAGAAACGGGTGATGTTCCGTTTGGTGGAAGAGCGGCTGGAAGCGTTGTTGGAACAATATCCCGAGCAGGCAGATTATTGCTTCATGATTTGGCTGGGTGCGTATCCGAAAGAGTTTATTTCCAAGCTGCGCAACCACGCCAAACTGATGGTCTATTACAACTGGGAAGCGCTGACTTTCTTGAAAGAAGATTTTGAAAATATCGAATTTTTCGACAAATTTTATTTCTTCGATCCATTTGATCAAAACAAGCTGCCCGAATACGACCATGTATTGCATCCGACCACAAGTTTCTATTTCGACAGCTTCACGTCGTCTGAAAAAACCGAAAACAAAATCCTCTTTATCGGATCGTACGCAGAAGACCGCAACAGCGACATCCGCGCATTCTGTGACGCCGCACGCGCCATCGGTTTGGATATCGACTTCCGACTGGCGAGCAAGAAAATTGCCGAAGAACAAGCCGCGCTGGGTATTCCTGAAGTGCAGTTCTTCTCGTTTGCCAACGCGTTGTCTTACCGCCAGAATTTAGAAGAAGCCGCCAAATCCTCCGTATTGGTCGACTTCCTCAACCGCAAGCATTACGGCTTGTCTTTGCGGATTTTTGAGGCCATTGGTTTGGGCAAAAAACTGATTACCACCAATCCGACCATCGTGCATTACGATTTTTACCATCCCGACAATATGTTCTACTGGAACGGCAGCAATCTCGACGAACTCAAAGACTTCCTGACACGACCGTTCGTCCCCATCGCGCCGGAATTGAAACGAAAATACAGCTTCAGCAACTGGATAAACTGCGCATTCGATATCGAGCCGAACATACCGATCGGGCTGCCGCATATCGACAGAGATGCCATTCAACAGATATAGCGGAGAAGCAGATTTGCGGGATAGGCGGTACAAATAAAAGGGAAAATATTCACTGAGTGCTTCGGTACTTTCAAAGTCTATTCACAATAAACGATGCCGCGCGGACGCCGACTGTTCAAACACAGGCGGTTTGTCCGTTAAAAGACATCTTTCACATCGAGAATGTACGGTTTGCCGTACCTTCTCCCACTTGCCGTTTCCCGAATCTGAAACCTATCCTGTTTTCAAAGGTCAGTTTGAACAGGGCAACAAGATATTTATTCATCTGTATAACAATAATAAGTTGATGATTTTAAAATCAATAGGAGGACACACACCATGTCTCGGAAACCTATTATCCTATTAGGCATGTACCAAGTTAACGACATTTATAAATTGCTTATCCAAAATTTAGAAAAACAAGGATTTCAAGTTGTCGATATCAGCTACAACCATATCGCGCCCCCCTTCAAATATTCGTCTTTAAAAATGAGGCTGGGGGCATTCTGGTGCAAAAAAGTCCTGAAGCAGAAGAAGAAAAAAGAAATTTTGAGGAAAAAAGCCCGGCTTCGGCATTTCACGAAAATTTATCAAGAAATGATGGAGAAAATAAAAACATACGAGTATTTCGATTACGCATTGTTTTTAAACGGACAAATCTATCCGAAGTATCTGCTGGAACAGGTCAAGCGAAAAACCGAAAAGCTGATGGTGGCCTACCAATGGGACGGGTTGGACAGATTTCCCAAAATATGGGAGAGCATTGATATTTTCGACAAAGTGTATGCCTTCGACCCTGAAGACAACCGGAAATATCGCGATAAAGTCATTCCTGCTGCTAATTTTTATTTTGAAGTAGACCAACCAACCGATACCAGCAACCGCTACGATTTTTATTTTCTGGGATCGCATGTTCCCGATCTCGACAGGGACAAAGCTATTTCGACTTTTTCCGAATACGCCGAAAAGAAAGGCTGGAAAGTCGATTTCACGATATTCCATGTCAACGACGGCAGTTTGAACGAACATTCCGACGTTTATCCTGACAATATCAAAGCGACGGCAGAGCCGCTTACGTTCGAGGACAACATCAAACGCGAACTACAAAGCCGCGTCTTGCTGGACTTTAAAGCGGCGGTACATACGGGCTTATCGTTTCGGACAATCGAAGCGGTCGGTTATCGCAAAAAACTGATTACCACCAATGCCGAAGTTGCCAAATATGATTTTTATCATCCCGACAATATCTATATTTGGGACGGCAAAACCTTTGACGGCATGGAAGAGTTTCTTGCCAAACCCTATCGCGAACTGCCGCCCGAAATCTACCAAAAATACAGCTTCGACAACTGGTTGAGATACATATTGGATCTGCCTCCGTATCAAGAAATCACGTTGCCCGAGTAAGCCTCTTTGAGGTCGTCTGAAAGCCTTTGATGTTTTCAGACGACCTCAAAAATTAGATTCATCACACTATTTATGCTATAAGGTCGTCTGAAATCAACAGACTCCATTCCCAAAACAAGGAAGTAAACATGAGCACACAAGATTTAAGCGGCAAAGTCGCATTGGTAACAGGCGCATCGCGCGGTATCGGCGCGGCGATTGCCGACACGCTGGCGGCGGCAGGTGCCAAAGTCATCGGTACGGCGACCAGCGAAAGCGGCGCGGCAGCGATTAGCGAGCGTCTGGCGCAATGGGGCGGCGAAGGCCGTGCATTGAATTCCGCCGAACCCGAAACCATCGAAAACCTGATTGCCGACATCGAAAAAGCGTTCGGCAAGTTGGACATTCTGGTCAACAACGCCGGCATCACCCGCGACAACCTCCTGATGCGTATGAAAGAAGAAGAGTGGGACGACATCATGCAGGTCAACCTAAAATCCGTGTTCCGCGCCTCTAAAGCCGTATTGCGCGGCATGATGAAGCAGCGCGCCGGCCGCATCATCAACATCACATCCGTCGTCGGCGTGATGGGCAATGCCGGTCAGACCAACTATGCCGCGGCAAAAGCGGGCTTGATCGGTTTCTCCAAATCTATGGCGCGCGAAGTCGGCAGCCGCGGCATTACCGTCAACTGCGTCGCCCCAGGCTTTATCGACACCGATATGACCCGCGCCCTGCCTGAAGAAACCCGCAAAACCTTCGAAGCGCAAACTTCGCTGGGTAAATTCGGCGAAGCGCAGGACATTGCCGATGCGGTCTTGTTCCTCGCTTCCGACCAAGCGAAATACATCACCGGTCAAACGCTGCACGTCAACGGTGGGATGCTGATGCCTTGATTCGGCTGGGAAAATAAAGAAGGTCGTCTGAAAACGGATTTCAGACGACCTTTTTGTTTTGCCGTTTGGATCAAAAGGCTGGGATAAACAGTTTAACCTTTGTTGAGTATCTGTTTGTTTTCGCCTTCGCGCCGCAGCTCTTTGGGGAGGACGAAGACGATGCTTTCTTCCGCGCCTTCGCCTTCGCGTATGGTTTCGTGCCCCCATTGCTGTATGGTTTGCAGGACTTCCCTGACCAAAACTTCGGGAGCGGACGCGCCGGCGGTTACGCCGACTTTGTGTTTTCCTTCGAACCATTCGCGTTGCAGGTAGCCTGCGTTGTCGACCATATAGGCATCGACGCCGCGTTGGGCGGCGACTTCGCGCAGGCGGTTGCTGTTGGAAGAGTTGGGCGAGCCGACGACGATGACGATGTCGCATTCTTCCGCCAATTCTTTGACGGCGGTTTGACGGTTGGTCGTGGCGTAGCAGATGTCTTCTTTATGCGGGTTGCGGATGTTGGGGAAACGGGCGTTCAGTGCAGCGATGATGTCTTTGGTTTCATCGACGGAGAGGGTGGTTTGGCTGACGTAGGCGAGTTTGTCGGGGTTTTTGACTTGCAGTCCGGCGACGTCTTCAACGGTCTCGACCAGCAGCATTCTGCCGGGCGGAAGCTGTCCCATGGTGCCTTCGACTTCGACGTGGCCTTTGTGTCCGATCATGATGATTTCGCAGTCTTGCGCGTCGAGGCGGGCGACTTCTTTGTGGACTTTGGTCACGAGCGGGCAGGTGGCATCGAATACGCGGAACCCGCGTTCGGCGGCTTCCTGTTGCACGGCTTTGGAGACGCCGTGTGCCGAGTAAATCAGGATGGCGTCTTTGGGTACGTCGGCGAGGTCTTCGATAAAGATTGCACCTTTTTCGCGCAGGTTGTCCACGACGAATTTGTTGTGGACGACTTCGTGGCGGACGTAAACCGGTGCGCCGAATTCTTCCAGTGCGCGTTCGACGATGCTGATGGCGCGGTCAACGCCGGCGCAGAAGCCGCGCGGATTGGCGAGGATGATGGTTTTTTGGGTCATGTGTATGGTCCGGATTTCAGACGACCTTATGGGTTGTCGGTTGTTGGTTCGTCGGTCGGTTTGGGTTGTTTTTTGTGGAACAGTCCGTCCAAAACCAATAAAACGGCACCGACGCAGATAAAGCTGTCGGCAACGTTAAACGCGGGATAACTCCAATCCTTCCAGTAAAACAGTAAGAAATCAACGACATGACCATGAATTAAGCGGTCGATGGCATTGCCGAGCGCGCCGCCGATAATCATGGCGGCGCCGATTTTGCCCGAAAGGCGGAACTCGTCGCGCAGGATGGCGCGGGCGAGATAGGCGCTGATGACGAGTGCCAGCCCTAAGAAAAAGAATTTCTGCCAGCCGCCTTGGTCGGCAAGGAAACTGAACGCCGCGCCGGGGTTGTAGGCAAGGGTCAGGTCGAATAAGGACGGGATGATGTTGAGTCGCTCACCTTCTTGGAAGTGGGCGAGGATTTCCCATTTGGTCAGTTGGTCAAGCGCGATGCCGGTCAGCGCAATCAGCAGGTAGGCGGTTTTTTTGGAAAGGGAGGAAGACATTTGGTTGAAGCTGCCTGAATAAAAACAAAGCGGCTATTTTACCCGAAAGCGCAAAAGCCGTGTTTCAAAAGGTCGTCTGAAAACCTTTTATTACAGGGCAAGGCGCAGGTTTTTGCAGGGTTATCGCAAAACCGCGTAAACGCTGCGTGCAAAAACACTGTCATACGTAAAACAAGGTTTATTTGCTTGATAGGGTGTTGCCTTGCCGATAACATGGCGGCGTTTTTATATGCCTTCCCCGAAAGGATACAGTATGGCTAAAACAAAATCTTTATTGGCAACCGGCATTTTGGCGCTTTTCTCCGCCACCGCCTTCGCCGCTCCGCTTCCTGCCGAAATTTACCTTCCCGCAGGCGCGCACACGGTTAAAGCCGACCGTCAGGGCAACGGCGAATTCGAATACGAAGCCGAGCTGCCCGCACGCGGCAACCCGATTCCGTCTTTGGCGAAAAAAGTCATCGCCCACGCGCGCAGCAAAGGTTTTCATGTGGTCGAATCTGAAATCAAACACGACGATGCCGATTTGAAATTCAAACGCGGCAGACAAGAATTGGACGTGTCCATCGAAAACAAAGGACACGGCCGCATCGAATACAAAGCTGATTTAGACTTGGACAAACGCTAAATCGAAAAATACCGGAAAGGTCGTCTGAAAAGAGGTTTCAGACGACCTTTTTGTTTGGTTGGACAAACAGAACCAAACGGTAGAGCAGGGCATTTACTGTGGTTTAGGTCAAAGCCGAATCATGCCGTATCGTTTTATTTGCCACCGCAATATTTTGTTTTACTGTAAAACACGGTAAAATCCGCGCTCAAAACAATATAAAGCAAAACCATGCCCGAAAGCACCAAAATGCCCGATATGGTTTCGCCTCAAATAAAAAACGCAGATTCATGCACCATTGCAACCCAAACGTCTTACGAAATCATGAAAACACTCTTACTCCTCTCCCTGCTCGCCGTATCCGCAGCGGAAGCCGCTGACGTGCTGTCCGAGCCTCAAAACCAGCCTGCCCCCGAGTTGCAGGTCAAAACGGCAGAACCTGACCCCGTCGAAGAAGAAGCGGTCAAACCTGCCGCCGAAACGTCGTCTGAAAAAGTCGTCAACGTCGATGCGAAAACCCTGCTCGACAATCCCCAATTACTTTCCCGCGCCATGTATTCCGCCGTTGTTTCGCGCAATATTGCGGGTATCAAAGTCGTCCTGCCGATTTACGAACAATGGCCGGGACACGATAAAAACATGGCGCTCTACGCACGCGGACTGGTTGCCCAAAACGACGGCAAAATGAAAGAAGCCATCGGATATTACCGTCAATTTATCGCCGAAACCCCCGATGCCCCCGTCGTCCGCTGGCAGCTTGCAACCGCTTTGTTTGAAGATAAGCAAAACGAAGCCGCCGCCGACCAGTTCGACAAGCTCAAAACAGAAGCCAATCTGCCCGAGCCGTTCGTCAAAGGCATCGAATCCTACCGCAAAGCATTGCGCGAGCGCGATTCGTGGAAATTCAATGCCGGCTTGAGCGTTACCCGCGAACAAAACATCAACCAAGCGCCCAGCCGCCGCACATACGGCAACTGGACTTTCCCCGAGCCTATCGACGCCACCGCCATCAACTACCAACTCGGCGCAGAGAAAAAATGGTCGCTGCCCAAAGGCTGGTACGCTACGGCAGGCGCGGATACCTACGGCAAAGTTTATCCCGAACGAACCAAGTACAATGACGTAACCACCCGCTTCTCAGTAGGCGCAGGCTACGCCGACCAGCGCAACGACATCGGCTTGACCCCGTTCCACGAACGCCGCTTCTATGGCAACGATCCTTATACCTACTCCAGCGGTGCGCGCCTGCACGTCAACCGCTGGTGGCAGCCCAAGCTGCAAACCTTGAGCGCCGTTGAGATGGGTCGTCTGAAAAACACCCGCCGCGCCCGTTCCAATAATAACAACCGCCTTCTGAGCAATTCCGTCGTCTATTACCGAAACGCCCGCCAATATTGGGTCGGAGGCTTCGACATCTATCAGGAACGAAATAAAGAAGATACAACCGACAACTTCGACCGCTACAGCCTCCGTACCGCATGGGGGCAGGAATGGGGCAAAGGGCTGTCCACCATGTTGCGTCTGAGTGCGGCGCAACGCCGTTATCAAACGCCCAGCCTTTTGAGCAATCAGGAAAACCGCCGCGATAAAGAAGCGGATATTTCGCTCGCCGTGTGGCACCGCGCTTTCCACTTCAAAGGCATCACCCCGCGCCTGACCGTCGCCCACCACAAAACATGGAGCAACGACAAATACTACGAATACGGCAAAACCAGAATGTTTGTCGAATTCAGCAAAACGTTCTGACGATTTGCTTTGAGCGATAAAAAAGGTCGTCTGAAAACCTAGAAACAAGGTTTTCAGACGACCTTTCGTTTAGCCCGACAGGAAATGCGGATTACAGGCTGTAATACATTTCAAATTCCAACGGGTGCGGCGCCATGCGGATGCGGCGTACGTCTTCTTCTTTGAAGGCGATGTAGCTGTCGATCCAGTCTTTGCTGAACACGCCGCCGCGCAGCAGGAATTCGTGGTCGGCTTTGAGCGCGGCGAGGGCTTCTTCCAAAGAGGCGCAGACGGTTGGGACGAGTGCGTCTTCTTCCGGCGGCAGGTCGTAGAGGTTTTTATCGGCTGGGTCGCCCGGATGGATTTTGTTTTGAATGCCGTCCAAACCCGCCATCAGCAGGGCGGCGAACGCCAAGTATGGGTTGGCGGTCGGGTCGGGGAAACGCGCTTCGATGCGACGTGCCTTGCTGCTGTTCACGGACGGGATGCGGATGGACGCGGAACGGTTTTTGGCAGAGTAGGCGAGCTTGGTCGGCGCTTCGAAGTGCGGCACGAGGCGTTTGTAGGAGTTGGTGGACGGATTGGTAATCGCGTTCAGAGCTTTGGCGTGTTTGATGATGCCGCCGATGTAGTAGAGCGCGGTGTCGCTCAAGCCGGCATAGCCGTCGCCTGCGAACAGGTTTTGACCGTCTTTCCAGATGGATTGGTGGACGTGCATACCGCTGCCGTTGTCGCCCATGATGGGTTTGGGCATGAAGGTAGCGGTTTTGCCGAAGTTGTGAGCGACGTTTTGGATAACGTATTTCATGTCTTGGGTTTGGTCGGCGCGTTTGACCAAGGTGGCGAAACGCGTGCCGATTTCCATTTGGCTGCCGGTGCCGACTTCGGCGTGGTGGACTTCGACTTCGATGCCGAGTTCTTCCAAAATGTTCACCATAGCAGAGCGCAGGTCTTGTCCGGCGTCAATCGGCGCGACGGGGGCGTAGCCGCCTTTGACGGTAGGGCGGTGGCCGGTGTTTTGACCGTCCATGTGCAGGCCGCTTGCCCATGCGCCGCTTTCGGACGTGATTTCGTAACGGGTTTTGTGCATATCGGTTTCAAACTCTACGCCGTCGAAGACGAAGAATTCGGGTTCGGGGCCGAAGTATGCCGTGTCGCCGATGCCGGAGGATTTGAGGTAGGCTTCGGCGCGGCGGGCGATGGAGCGCGGGTCGCGGTCGTAACCTTGACCGTCGGCGGGGTCGATGACGTCGCAGGTGAGGACGACGGTGGTGTCGTCGTAGAAGGGGTCGATGAAGGCAGTTGCGGGGTCGGGGCGCAACTGCATGTCGGATGCCTGAATGCCTTTCCAGCCGCCGATGGACGAGCCGTCAAACGCCTGACCGTTTTCAAACCACTCTTCAGGGTCGTCGAGGACGATGCGGGCGGGGATGGTGAAGTGGTGCTGCTTGCCTTTGGTATCGGTAAAGCGCAAATCTACGAAGCGGGCTTCGCTTTCTTCAATCAGTTTTACTGCGTCTTTGATAGACATTTTCGGCTCCTAAATGGGAAGTAACGGATACGGAATCTCGCGGAAAATCTGCTGCATTTTATCACGCTGAAGGTCGTCTGAAACCGCAAATCCGTTAAATTTCTGACTTGCGGAATATAGTTTCAGACGACCTGATTGTCAACAATCTGATACATATTCCAAATTATTGGAAAACAGCGGTATCAGGCGGCAAAGGCGGTTATAATGGGCGGTCTTTGCATTTGTCCTGCCGAATAGGATTTTTATGAACACTGTTCCCCGTTATGCCGTTTTCGGCAACCCTGTCGCACACAGCAAATCGCCGCAAATCCATCGGCAGTTTGCCTTGCAGGAAGGTGTTGAAATCGAATATGAACGCATTTGTGCCGACATCGGTGGTTTCGCGCAGGCAGTCGAAGCGTTTTTTGCCGACGGCGGGCGTGGGGCGAATGTTACCGTACCGTTCAAGCAGGAAGCGTTTGCCTTGTCGGACGAACATTCCGAACGCGCTTTGGCGGCAGGTGCAGTCAATACGCTGATTTTGCTGGAAAACGGTAAAATACGCGGCGACAATACCGACGGACTCGGGCTGACGGACGACATTGCAAAAAGGCTGGGCGTAGAGATTTCCGGCAAAACCGTCTTACTGCTCGGCGCAGGCGGCGCGGTGCGCGGCGTGATTCCCGTATTGAAAGAATACCGCCCCGCGCGCATCGTTATCGCCAACCGAACTCATGCCAAAGCAGCGGAAATGGCGGCGCATTTCGATATAGATGCCGTCCCTTTGAATGAACTGGACGGCGGCTTCGACATCATCATCAACGGTACATCCGGCGGCTTAAGCGGACAGCTTCCCGCCGTTTCGCCGAAAATTTTTGAACATTGCACCTTGGCTTACGATATGGTTTACGGCGAAGCGGCGCAGCCGTTTTTAGCGTTTGCCCGCCAATCAGGCGCCAAACAAACCGCCGACGGATTGGGTATGCTGGTCGGACAGGCAGCAGCCTCCTACCGTCTCTGGCGCGGCTTTGCGCCCGATGTACAGCCCGTCGTCCAATATATGAGAGAGTTATAAAATGTTCCGCATTATCAAATGGCTGATTGCCCTGCCTTTGGGCGCATTTATCTTTTTCAACGCTTATGTGTACGGCAACATCATCACTTACCGCGCCGTCGCGCCGAACAAAACCGCCTTCATGGCGATGCGGATGCGGCAGTTTCAAAGCGAAGGCAAAGATGTCGCGCTCGATTACCGCTGGGTGCCTTACGACCGCATTTCGGTTAATCTGAAAAAAGCCCTGATTGCCTCCGAAGACGCCAAATTCGCCGAACACGGCGGCTTCGACTGGGGCGGCATCCAATACGCCATCAAGCGCAACAAACAAAGCGGCGAAGTCAAAGCAGGCGGCTCGACCATCAGCCAACAGCTTGCTAAAAACCTGTTTTTGAACGAAAGCCGCAGCTATGTCCGCAAAGGCGAAGAAGCCGCGATTACCGCGATGATGGAAGCCGTTACCGACAAAGACCGCATTTTCGAGCTGTATCTGAACGCCATCGAATGGCACTACGGCGTATTCGGTGCAGAAGCCGCGTCCCAGTATTTCTATAAAAGACCCGCCGCCAACCTGACCAAACAGCAGGCCGCCAAACTCGCCGCCCGCGTCCCCGCGCCGCTGTTTTATGCCGACAACCCCAAAAGCAAACGCTTACGCAACAAAACCAACATCATCCTGCGCCGCATGGGTTCGGCGGAACTGCCTGAAAGCGATCTGGATTGAGGTCGTCTGAAAGCCTAAAACATGGTTTTCAGACGACCTGTCGGGCGATTTGAATCGTGAGTAGATGAATTGGAGAAGTAAGTTATTTAGAGAACGAGGAACGGAAATGAAACCAATAAAACCCTTATTCTTGTCTTTATTGCTTCTGACTGCCTGCGGAACGCATACGCCGCCTGCCGCGAAATCCGAAGTCTCCCTGCAAAAGCAGGAAGAGCAGCTTTTCGGGGCATGGGACTGCGAATTGAAAGCGCAACGCGATATCCATTCGTTTGCGCCGAAATTTATTGAGTTTCAGCAAAAGGACAAACTGCCGGCGCATTTATGGGCAGGCTATATCGAGATTGAGTGGAAAGAAGAAAACCTGAACGACGCAGTTCCCTTACGTTATCGGGAATGGTATAACGGCTTCTGGCGCATTAAAGACGACAGGCATATCGTCATGACTTTTGAAAGCGCAGGCTCGGAACGTTTGTTTGACGTCAAAGACTTAAAAACCGCCAAAGGCCGCGAAACCGACCGTTCTTATATGAAATTCAGTGAACAAATGGCCGCCAAGAAAAGTTTTAAATCCACCGATTACCAAATTCTCGATATCAATCAAACTTCCATGAGCATCACCGACGGCGAATCTTTAATCGCCTGCCGCAAGATAGAGAAGGTTGAAAGCAAATAAGTAGGTTTTTATGTTGATTGAAAGGTCGTTTGAAAAGGTTTCAGACGACCTTTTTGCAACGGTAACCTTGTTTGCCGCATCACATTTATATCCCACCCGCCCGGTTTTGATACGTTCTTCCGTCATTCCCGCCTGCACGGGAATGACGACAACCGGTAAGTTGCGTGTCAAAAATAATATAGTCCATAAGGACGTTGGCAACGCTGTATCATTGCAATTTTGATCCACTCTGGAAAACGCCCGTTTCGTCATCTTTACCCCGCCTGTGCGGGAATGACGAAACGGGCGTTTTTGAATGGATTTCTTTCTGCGCCGCTGTCTTCGGCAAAATTTACGCCACGAAATCCAAGCCTATGTCCAACGAGCGGCTGCTGTGGGTCAGATAGCCGAGGGCGATGCCGTCTACGCCGGTTTGTGCCACGCGCTTCAGGCGGTCGAAGCCGATGCCGCCCGATGCTTCGCAATAGACGGTGTGGGGGTGGGCGGTTTGCGTGTGGCAGCGGTTTGCCGCTTCTTTCAAAGTTTCGTCGTCCATGTTGTCCAGCAAAATCCGTTCCACGCCAGCCGCGATGGCTTCGTCCAGTTGTGCCAGCGTGTCCACTTCGATTTCCACGCAGGTCAATGGTCCGACCGCCTGCTTCGCCTGCCGCACGGCTTGGGCGATGCTGCCGCAATAGGCGAGGTGGTTGTCTTTGATGAGCACGGCGTCGTCCAAACCCATGCGGTGGTTCACGCCGCCGCCTGCTCTGACGGCGTATTTTTGCAGGACGCGCAGCAGGGGGATGGTTTTGCGGCTGCACACGATGTCTGTACCGTATTCGGCGACTTCGGCGACGGCACGCGCGGTAGCGGTGGCGATGCCGCTTAAGTGCGTGAGGTAGTTGAGCGCGGTGCGTTCGGCGGCGAGCAGGGCGCGGGCGTTGCCTTCGACGGCAGCAAGCGTCTGACCTGCGCGGACGGTTTGCCCGTCTTGGATTTCGGCTTGGAAGCGGACGGACGGGTCCATCGTCTGAAAGGCGAGGCGCGCCAAGTCCATGCCGGCGATGACGCCGTCTTCGCGGCTGACGAGGAAGAGTTTGGCGGTTTTATCGGGGGCGATAACAGCGGCGGACGTAATGTCGCCGCGCCTGCCCAAGTCTTCGCTCAGGGCTTGTTCGACCATGGGGCGCAACAGGGTGTCGGGCAGGGGGAAGAGGGTGTTTTCAGACGACATGGGGTTTCCTTTGTTGAAAAAGATTGATGTTGCACCGATGGGGCAAAACTTCGTTTGAGGTCGTCTGAAAACGGGTTAACGGCTGCCCAGCGGCAGTCCGATGTCCGAAATCAGCCTGTCGGGCAGGACGTCGTCGCGGAAGCGGTAAAGCTGCGCGGGACGGCCTTTGCTGCCCGATACTCCGGTATCCGACGGCTCGATGAGGTTTTGCTGCTGAATCTGGCGGCGGAAGTTTTGCTTGTGCAGCAATCTGCCGCTGATGGCTTCGACGCTGTTTTGCAGTTGCAGCAGCGTGAATTCGGGCGGCATCAGTTCGAAAATCACGGGGCGGTATTTGATTTTGGCACGCAGGCGGGACAGGGCGGTCGCCAACACGCGGCGGTGGTCGTGGCGCATGGGCTGCCCCGTGAGCGCGAAGTCGAAGTTTGCCTGCGGCTCGGCGGCTTCCGCTATCAGGCCGCTTTCATACAGCATTTCATAGCGTTGCAAAACGTATTCTTCCGACCAGTTTTCCGGTTCGACCCCCCAACACAAATGAATGCGCTTGAGCCGCTTTTGGCGCACTTCCTCCGTGTCCGCCGAGTTTGCCCAAATGCGCAGGCGGCTGACGACGGCGTCGCGCTGCCCGCCATCGGTGCGCAAGTCTTCCCACGGGAAATAACCGTAGCAGTCCTGCCATTTCGCATCCGGGTGCAGGATGCTGTCGGCTGCCTCGCGCACCAGCCCCAAATAGCTGACGTACAAGACGGGCATGCCGTGTTCGTTGCGGCGGTGGGTATCGACAAAGGTGTAAAGCTGTTCCACATAGCCCATAGGTTGCGAAGTCTGCTTGGCGACCCACAGCTTCACGCCCGCCTGCAGGGAATTGCGCAGGGGGGAGAGCGGGCCGTTGGGCAGGAGCGTGCCTTGGGCGACGGTTAATACCCGCAGGCCGCCGTCGGTAACGGCAATCAATACGGGAACCAGTTCGACGATGCTTTGCGGCGGGGCTTCGGCTTCGGGGTAGGCGTCCATGCTCGGCTTTCTGCGGGTGGGAAAGGCTTTATTGTAAACCAAAGCGGTTTGTCGGAACGAAGCGGGTCGGTTTTGCGGTATCTCAAACCTGTTTTCAGACGACCTTGCATATTATACTCAAGTTGAGCATAATATAAAAACAGTTTGAAAAACAGACGGCAAACCTTCATGCCACCTCAAAAACCAGCTACAAGGAAACATCATGCAAACCGCCGCCCGCCGCTCGTTCGACTACGATATGCCCCTCATCCAAACGCCGACTTCCGCCTGCCAAATCCGTCAGGCGTGGGCGAAGGTTGCCGATACGCCCGACCGCGAGACGGCAGGTCGTCTGAAAGACGAAATCAAGGCTTTGCTGAAGGAGAAAAACGCGGTTTTGGTGGCGCATTATTATGTTGATCCGCTGATTCAGGATTTGGCTTTGGAAACGGGCGGATGTGTGGGCGATTCGCTGGAAATGGCGCGCTTCGGTGCGGAACATGAAGCCGGTACATTGGTGGTAGCGGGCGTGCGCTTCATGGGCGAGAGCGCGAAAATCCTCTGCCCTGAAAAAACGGTGCTGATGCCTGATTTGGAAGCGGAATGTTCTTTGGATTTGGGTTGTCCCGAGGAGGCGTTTTCGGCGTTTTGCGACCAACACCCCGACCGTACGGTGGTAGTGTACGCCAACACTTCCGCTGCCGTGAAAGCGCGTGCCGATTGGGTGGTAACGTCTTCGGTGGCGTTGGAAATCGTGTCGTATCTGAAATCGCGCAGTGAGAAGTTGATTTGGGGGCCCGACCGCCACCTCGGCGACTACATCCGCCGCGAAACGGGCGCGGATATGCTGTTGTGGCAGGGTTCGTGCATCGTCCATAACGAATTCAAAGGGCAAGAACTGGCGGCGTTGAAGGTGGAACATCCCGACGCGGTGGTGCTGGTTCATCCCGAATCGCCGCAAAGCGTCATCGAACTGGGCGACGTGGTCGGCTCGACCAGCAAACTGCTGAAAGCCGCCGTATCGCGCCCTGAAAAGAAATTCATCGTGGCAACCGATTTGGGCATCCTGCACGAAATGCAAAAGCAGGCGCCCGACAAAGAATTTATCGCCGCACCGACGGCGGGCAACGGCGGAAGCTGCAAAAGCTGCGCGTTCTGCCCGTGGATGGCGATGAATTCGCTGGGCGGCATCAAATACGCCCTGACAAGCGGACACAACGAAATCCTGTTGGACAGAAAGCTGGGCGAAGCCGCCAAACTGCCTTTGCAGCGTATGCTCGACTTCGCGGCAGGACTCAAACGCGGGGATGTGTTCAACGGCATGGGGCCCGCCTGATTTGCCGTTCGTAATGGGTGCAGCCTGAAAATACCGCCCGCCTGCTTTCCCAAGACGGGGTTTGCGCACAAAAAATCTTTAAAAACAAGACTGTTTTTTATGTTATTGCATTGATATAATTATACTTTCTTTCATTTATCAGGTAAAAACATGCAAATGCACTGGCTCTTTCTGACTGTAGCAATTTTAAGCGAAGTCTGCGGTTCTTCCATGCTCAAACTGAGTGGCGGGTTTAGCAAACTGTGGCCTTCTATTGGCGTGATAGTCAGCTTTTCGGTGTGTTTTTGGGCCTTGTCTATGACACTGAAAACCATGCCGCTGGCTACAGCATACGCCATTTGGGCAGGCGTGGGACTGGTTTTAACGGCTTTAGTCAGCGTGGTGTTTTTCGGTGAGAAAGCTGATTTCATTGGGATTGTCAGCATCGGTTTGATTTTGCTGGGCGTGGTGCTGCTCAATACCATGTCGCATATGTCGGGGCATTGATTAATCCACTATACCGTTTCAGACGACCTCTCAAACAAGGACAACACCATGCAAACCGATTGCGACGTATTGATTGCCGGAAACGGGCTGGCGGCACTGACGCTCGCCCTATCGCTGCCTGAATCGTTCCGCATCGTCATTTTGTGCAAAAACCGGCTGGACGACACCGCCAGCCGTCATGCGCAAGGCGGGATTGCGGCGGCGTGGTCGGGAGAGGACGACATCGAAAAACACGTTGCCGATACTTTGGAAGCGGGCGCGGGTTTGTGCGACGAAGCCGCCGTCCGCACCATCCTGTCGCAGGGCAAACCGGCAATCGAATGGTTGCTGGCGCAGGGCGTGGCGTTCGACCGGAATCATGATGGCTTGCACCTGACGCGCGAAGGCGGGCATACCTGCCGCCGAATCGCCCACGTCGCCGACTACACGGGCGAAGCCGTCATGCAGAGCCTGATTGTCCAAATACGCCGCCGCCCGAACATCCGCGTTTGCGAGCGGCAGATGGCGTTGGATATCCAAACCGAATCAGGCGCGGCGTGCGGACTGACCGTCCTCGACTGCCGAACGCAAGAAACCTACCGCATCCGCGCCCGCCATACCATACTTGCAGGCGGCGGCTTGGGGCAGATCTACGCCGCCACCACCACGCCGCCCGAATGCACGGGCGACGCTATCGCCATGGCGATACGCGCAGGCTGCGCAGTCGAAAACCTCGAATTTATCCAATTCCACCCCACAGGCTTGGCAAGGCCGTCTGAAAACGGCCGCACCTTCCTGATTTCCGAAGCCGTGCGCGGCGAAGGCGGCATCCTGACCAACCAAGCGGGCGAACGGTTTATGCCGCATTACGACCGCCGTGCCGAACTCGCGCCGCGCGACATCGTTGCCCGCGCCATCGCCGCCGAAATCGCCAAACAAACGCAAGACTTCGTCTCGCTCGACATCAGCCGCAAACCCGCAGAGTTCGTCCGTCAGCATTTCCCGTCCATCCATCGGCACTGCCTGTCCCAATGCGGTTTGGACATCACGCGCCAAGCCATCCCCGTCCGCCCCGTGCAACACTACACCTGCGGCGGCATCCAAACCGACCCCTGCGGCAGAACTTCCCTGCCGCAGCTCTACGCCTTAGGTGAAACCGCCTGCACAGGGCTGCACGGAGCCAACCGCCTCGCCAGCAATTCCCTGCTCGAATGCGTCGTTACCGCCAGGCTTGCCGCCCAAACCATCGCAGACGGACAAGCATTCCAAGCCGTACCGTCCCAAAGGTCGTCTGAAAACCCCACCGCCGAAGCAGGCATCTTTTCAGACGACCTCCAAAACACATTCAGCCGCCCCGTCCTGCAAACCTTCAACCAACACCATCTGGGCATCCTCCGCAACGATACCGGCCTGCGCCGCGCCATCGCCCAACTGCGGCTTTGGAAGCAAAACCAAACCGAACCGCACACCGCGTCCGAATACGAAAACCGCAACCTGCTCGAATGCAGCCTCGCCGTCGCCCAAGCCGCATACGCCAGGCGGCAAAACATCGGCGCGCATTTCAATACCGATTTGGCAGAGCGTGTCGATTGGGAAAAGCAGGCGGCAGGCTGAAGGGGTAGGCTGCGTGGGGATTTGAGATATTCCTGTGAAAAATGAAGAAAGGTCGTCTGAAAGGGGATTTCAGACGACCTTTTGGCTGATTTGAAGCGTTATACACCGTTTAGATGGACAGGCAGCTTCCAATGCTTAACTGCCCCACATTTTCAATACACGTTGCGCGGCAGTTTGCCCGTTTGGAAGAGCCGTCGTTTGCAGTTCGTGCAATTTGTCGCGTGCGGCTTGATAGTTGTGTTTGCCGATAAGTTCTATGGCGCGTTCCTGCACATACATATCCTCATCATCGAGATAGGGCAGCAGCCATTGGGCGATTTCATTTTTAGCGATGAGATTAAACCAAGCGAAATGCAGGCATTGGCGGATTTCGTCATCGTCGCTTTGTTCTGCCGCCTGCTGAAGCTGTTGCATGGCGGCTTGGCGTGTGGCGGTATCCAGCGGCGGTAGAGGATTGGGAAATTGGTAGGCGCAGTCATCATGCAGCAGTTCGTAGCCGTCTTGTGCTTCAGGATGTGCCGCAATGGCAGCCAGCAAATCAGGGATAGTAGCGAAGCTGGGTACCAAATCGGGATCATCATGTTGGAAGTGTCCGACCATACCAAGTAGCGGCTCGGTAAGGTAGACAAACCATTCGTTGCTTTCATCGTCCTGTAAAATGGGTGCAACTGGCAAAGCCTGCCAACATTCGTCAAAATAATCTTTGCTGTTTTGCCAATCCGTATCGTCATGGAGAAAGCAAAAACCATCTCTGGGGGTAAATTTCTGCAAGGCGGTAATGTGTTCGGCGGGGATTTGGTGCTGTTGCAGACAGGAAATTAGCGCGGCTGGGGGATGTTGGGACATGGAATACTCCTTGTTTTGTCTATTTTGGTTTGTTGTTTCTAAAAAATTTTAATGTCGGATATTCTTGCTTTCTGAGAAATATCATGAAAAACGATGAGCTAAAAGTATACTTGGCATTAAAGGTCGTCTGAAACCATTATTTCAGACGACCTTCTTCCAAATCCAAACAAATCAATCCATTCCATCTATTCCCCCTCTAAATATCATCCGTGCAAGCAACAATCGGTGCAATCGGTTAAAATGGGTCGTCTGAAATTTGTTTGACTGAATTGAGAAAACCATGTCCCAACAATACGTCTATTCCATGCTGCGCGTGAGCAAGGTTGTGCCGCCGCAGAAAACCATCATTAAAGATATTTCCCTTTCCTTCTTCCCCGGCGCAAAAATCGGTTTGCTCGGTTTGAACGGCGCGGGTAAGTCCACTGTGCTGCGGATTATGGCGGGTGTGGATAAGGAATTTGAGGGCGAAGCCGTGCCGATGGGCGGCATCAAAATCGGCTATCTGCCGCAAGAGCCGGAGCTTGATCCTGAAAAAACCGTGCGTGAGGAAGTGGAAAGCGGTTTGGGCGAAGTGGCTGCCGCGCAGAAACGTTTGGAAGAAGTGTATGCCGAGTACGCCAATCCCGATGCGGATTTTGACGCGCTGGCGGAAGAGCAGGGCCGCTTGGAAGCGATTATCGCAGCGGGTTCGTCCACGGGCGGCGGTGCGAAACACGAACTGGAAATCGCCGCCGATGCGCTGCGTCTGCCGGAATGGGATGCCAAAATCGGCAATCTGTCCGGCGGTGAAAAACGCCGTGTCGCTTTGTGCAAACTCTTGTTGAGCAAACCGGATATGCTGCTGCTGGACGAGCCGACCAACCACTTGGATGCGGAATCGGTGGAGTGGCTGGAGCAATTCTTGGTGCGCTTCCCCGGCACAGTCGTTGCGGTAACACACGACCGCTACTTCCTCGACAACGCCGCCGAATGGATTTTGGAACTCGACCGCGGACACGGTATTCCGTGGAAAGGTAATTACTCGTCTTGGCTGGAGCAGAAAGAAAAACGCTTGGAAAACGAGGCGAAATCCGAAGCTGCGCGCGTGAAGGCGATGAAGCAGGAATTGGAATGGGTGCGCCAAAATGCCAAAGGCCGCCAAGCCAAGTCCAAAGCGCGTTTGGCGCGTTTTGAAGAAATGAGCAACTACGAATACCAAAAACGCAATGAAACGCAGGAAATCTTCATTCCCGTTGCCGAACGTTTGGGTAATGAAGTAATTGAATTTGTGAACGTTTCCAAATCGTTCGGCGACAAAGTGCTGATTGACGATTTGAGCTTCAAAGTGCCTGCGGGCGCGATTGTCGGCATCATCGGCCCGAACGGCGCGGGTAAATCGACGCTGTTCAAAATGATTTCGGGCAAAGAGCAGCCTGATTCCGGCGAAGTGAAAATCGGGCAAACCGTGAAAATGAGCCTGATCGACCAAAGCCGCGAAGGTTTGCAAAACGACAAAACCGTGTTCGACAACATCGCTGAAGGCCGCGATATTTTGCAGGTCGGACAGTTTGAAATTCCCGCCCGCCAGTATTTGGGACGCTTCAACTTTAAAGGCAGCGACCAAAGCAAAATTGCGGGGCAGCTTTCCGGCGGCGAACGCGGACGTTTGCACTTGGCAAAAACCTTGTTGAGCGGCGGCAACGTCTTGCTGCTGGACGAACCGTCCAACGACCTCGACGTGGAAACCCTGCGCGCGCTGGAAGACGCATTGCTGGAATTTGCCGGCAGCGTGATGGTCATTTCGCACGACCGCTGGTTCCTCGACCGAATCGCTACGCATATTCTGGCTTGCGAAGGCGATTCGAAATGGGTGTTCTTCGACGGCAACTATCAGGAATATGAAGCCGATAAGAAACGCCGACTCGGCGAAGAAGGCGCGAAACCGAAACGGATTAAATATAAGCCGGTAACGCGTTGATAGGAAAATAAGAAAACGTCGTCTGAAAACTGGAATACAGGGTTTCAGACGACGTTTTTGTTAAGTGGCGATTGTTCCGGCGTTGTTTGTTTATCGGGTTGATTCACAATGATAGAACGCCTGTTGAAACAAAGAACAAGGTCGTCTGAAAACATACGATGCTGGTGTTTTCAGACGACCTTTTTGTATGCAGTTCGTTATTTTTGCTTACGCAGTTGCGGGTGGTTTTTCAGATTGTCCAAGAGGATGTCAATCACACGCGGTGCGGTTTGGGCAAGATCGAAACTTTTGTCGGACGAGAGCCAACGCCAAATCAGACCGTCCAGCATCGATTTGATGAAGATGACCGCCATGTCGGTATCCAAATCTTCGGATAAGGCATGTTGTGCGATGGATTTGGTCAGGACTTCGGTAATTTTCTCGCGCCAAATCGATTGATGTTTATCCGCAATGTCGATGACGGCGGCGTTCTGCTCGGTGTGTTCGCATTTTAAAAACAGGATGCTGTGGAATTTATAGTGGATGTCGTTGGTTTGCAGGCGCGTGAAAAAGTGCATCAAGGTGCGGCGGAAAAGCGACCATTCTTGTTCATCGCTATCAGCCGCGTCCTGATGCATACAGTTTTCGATGTCGTCGCAAATACGCTGGAAGAGGGCGTCGAACAAGTCTTCTTTGTTTTTGAAATGCCAATACAAAGCGCCGCGCGTGACGCCGGCGGCTTGGGCGATTTCGTTGAGGGAAGTGCGCGCGATGCCTTTTTGGTAGAAGGTTTCCAGCGCGGCGAGCATGAGATGTTCTTTGGTTTTAAGGGCTTCGGTTTTGGTTTTCCGCATGATGCCTGTTTCAAGTTAAGTGGAATGTTGGGGATTATAAAAAATACTTTGTATCCATGCAAGCATGTATGTATAATGACTCCTGTAATTGAGATTGGCTCTCAAGTATAAAATAATTTTTCAGACGACCTGCTCCGGATATTGAGGCAGGTTATTGTTGTTTCGGAACCAAAAATCGGCTATGATGACAAAGTATAGGGTAAACCCTCATAACAATTATATAGATAGGAAAAGTAATGGCTTCTTATGCTTCTAAGGTGATGCGCATGGCGGCAATCGCTGCCGCTACTGCGTTGGCTCTTTCAGCGTGTAACAAAGGCACCGATGCGACGCAAGGTGCAAAAGATGGAAAAGGGCAGCAGGCAGCTGCACAAAAAGAAGCTCCGCCACCGGTGGTCGGTGTCGTTACCGTCCATCCTGAAACCGTCGCGCTGACGACCGAGCTGCCGGGTCGGTTGGAGTCGCTGCGTACCGCGGATGTCCGCGCCCAAGTCGGCGGTATCATCCAAAAACGCCTGTTTCAAGAGGGCAGCTATGTCCGCGCCGGACAGCCGCTTTACCAAATCGATAGTTCCACCTATGAAGCAAATCTGGAAAGCTCGCGCGCCCAGTTGGCAAGCGCGCAGGCAACCCTTGCCAAAGCCAATGCCGACTTGGCGCGTTACAAGCCGCTGGTTGCCGCCGATGCCATCAGTAAACAGGACTACGATGCGGCGGTAACGGCGAAACGTTCTGCCGAAGCAAGCGTCAAAGCGGCTCAGGCGGCGATTAAATCTGCCGGTATCAATCTGAACAGGGCGCGCATTACCGCGCCGATTTCAGGTTTCATCGGGCAGTCCAAAGTATCCGAAGGTACGCTGTTGAACGCGGGTGATACGACCGTTCTGGCAACCATCCGCCAAACCAATCCTATGTATGTGAACATCACTCAATCTGCGACCGAAGTAATGAAGCTGCGCCAACAGGTTGCCGAGGGCAAGCTGTCGGGCGTGGACGGTGCGATTGAAGTGGGCATCAAGTTCGACAACGGCGAAGTTTATCCTCATAAAGGCCGTTTGCTGTTCTCCGATCCGTCTGTTAACGAAACGACCGGACAAATCACGCTGCGCGCTTCAGTGCCGAACGACAAAAATATCCTGATGCCCGGTCTTTATGTGCGCGTCTTGATGGAACAAGTGGCTGCCGACAATGCCTTCGTCGTGCCGCAGCAGGCAGTAACGCGCGGTACGAAAGATACTGTAACGATTGTGAACGCCAAAGGCGAAATGGAGCCGCGCGAGGTAACAGTCACCCAGCAGCAGGGAACCAACTGGATTATCACTGCGGGTCTGAACGACGGCGACAAAGTCGTTGTGGACGGCACCAGTATCGCCGCCATGAGTGGCGCGAAAAAGGTAACGCCTAAAGAATGGACATCTCCTGAAAATGCGGCGGCATCTGCTGCCGGAGCTGCTCCGAAAGCTGCTTCCGAAGCGAAAAAAGACGTTCAGATGACCTTTGAAGCCAAACCGGCATCTGCGGCTAAATAAGGAAGGCATCCATGGCTAAGTTTTTTATTGACCGCCCCATTTTTGCATGGGTGATTGCGATTTTTATCATCGCAGCGGGTATTTTCGGCATTCAAAAACTGCCGATTTCCCAATATCCGTCCGTTGCTGCACCGACCATTACTTTGCGCGCTACTTATCCGGGCGCTTCTGCTCAGGTAATGGAAGACAGCGTACTGGCCGTTATCGAACGTAATATGTACGGTGTGGAAGGTTTGGACTATATGACGACTTCTGCCAATTCCAGCGGCAGCGGCAGCGTCAGTCTGACGTTTACACCTGAGACCGATGAAGATTTGGCGCAGGTGGACGTGCAGAACAAATTGTCGGAAGTGTTGTCCACATTGCCGTCTACCGTACAGCAATATGGTGTAACCGTATCTAAAGCGCGTTCCAACTTCTTGCAAGTGGTCATGCTTTCTTCTGAAAAGCAATCCATTGAGGAAATGAACGATTACGCCCAGCGCAATATCATTCCTGAACTGCAGCGTATCGACGGGGTAGGGCAGGTACAATTGTTTGGTGCGCAACGCGCCATGCGTATTTGGGTTGACCCGAAAAAACTGCAAAACTACAACCTGTCTTTTGCAACGGTAACCAATGCGCTTGCGACACAAAACATTCAAATCTCAGCAGGCTCCATCGGTTCTTTGCCGGCGGCTGCAGGTCAGACCATTTCGGCGACCGTTACAGCGCAAGGTCAGCTGAGCACTGCTGAAGAGTTCGGCAACATCATTTTGGTATCCAATACTGACGGCTCGAACGTCTATCTGAAAGACGTTGCCAAAGTCAGCTTGGGTATGCAGGACTATTCTACTTCTACACGCTTGAACGGCGTGAACACCACCGGTATGGCAGTGATGCTGTCTAACAGCGGTAACGCTTTGGCAACGGCGACTGCAGTAAAAGAAAAAATGGCGGTTTTGCAGAAGTATTTTCCAGACGGCATGAGCTGGAAAGTTCCTTACGATACTTCCAAATTTGTGGAAATTTCGATTGAGAAAGTGATCCATTCGCTTTTGGAAGCCATTGTTTTGGTATTCTTAGTGATGTATCTCTTCCTGCAAAACATCCGCTATACGCTGATTCCGACCATTGTTGTACCGATTTCCCTGTTGGGCGGTTTTGCCTTTATCTCATACATGGGTATGTCGATTAACGTATTGACCATGTTTGCGATGGTATTGGTGATCGGTATTGTGGTCGACGATGCGATTGTGGTCGTTGAAAACGTTGAGCGTATTATGGCGAGCGAAGGTCTGTCGCCTAAGGCTGCAACCAAAAAAGCGATGGGTCAGATTTCCGGTGCGGTAATCGGTATTACTGCCGTGTTGATGTCTGTATTTGTGCCGCTGGCGATGTTTAGCGGTGCAACCGGTAACATTTACAAACAGTTTGCCCTGACCATTGCGGCATCGATCGGCTTCTCCGCATTCCTTGCTTTGACGCTGACTCCGGCATTGTGTGCCACCATGCTCAAACCGATTCAGAAGGGTCATCACGAAGAGAAAAAAGGTTTCTTCGGTTGGTTTAACAAAAAATTTGACAACTGGACACACGGCTATGAAGGCTGGGTTGCCAAAGTCTTGCGCAAGACTTTGCGCATGATGGTTGTCTATATTGGTTTGACTGTTGTGGGCGTATTCCTGTTTATGCGTCTGCCGACTTCCTTCTTGCCGTCTGAAGACCAAGGTAACTTGATGTTGAGCGTACAATTGCCTGCCGGTGCAACCAAAGAGCGTACCGATGCAACTTTGGCTCAAATCACTCAACTGGCAAAATCTATACCTGAGATTGAGAACATTATTACCGTTTCCGGCTTCAGTTTTTCAGGCTCCGGTCAAAACATGGCTTTGGGCTTTGTCATTCTGAAAGATTGGAGCGAACGTACTGCTCCGGGCAGCGATGCGACTTCTATTTCCGGTAAGTTGACCGGTATGATGATGGCTACGCTGAAAGACGGTTTCGGTTTGGCGATTGTGCCTCCAGCCATTATGGAATTGGGTACAGGTTCCGGCTTGACGATTTACCTGCAAGACCGTAACAACAGCGGCCATGCTGCATTGTTGGCCAAGCGCAATGAGCTGATTGACAAAATGCGCAAAAGCGGTTTGTTTAACCCAAGTACCGTTCGTGCGAGCGGTTTGGAAGATGCGCCGCAGTTGAAAATCGACATCAATCGCTCTGCCGCAGCTGCACAAGGTATTTCGTTCTCTGACATCCGTACTGCTTTGGCTTCTTCTTTGGGTTCGTCTTATGTAAACGACTTCCCGAATCAAGGCCGTCTGCAACGCGTGATGGTACAAGCTGATGCGAGTGCCCGTATGCAGCCTGCCGATATTCTGAACTTGACCGTGCCGAATAAATCCGGTGTTGCCGTACCGCTTTCTACCATTGCTACTGTTTCTTGGGTAAACGGTATGGAACAAAGCGTCCGCTTCAATGGTTATCCTGCAATGGAGCTTTCCGGTTCGCCTGTTAATGGCGTATCTTCCGGTCAGGCCATGGCTGCGGTACAGCAAATGGTTGATGACATGGGCGGCGGTTACAGCCTAGAATGGGGCGGCCAGTCTCGTGAAGAGGCCAAAGGCGGCTCGCAAACCGTCGTGTTGTACGCATTGGCCGCTGCCGCTGTATTCTTGGTATTGGCTGCTTTGTACGAAAGCTGGTCTATCCCGTTGGCAGTTATCCTTGTGATTCCGTTGGGCTTGATTGGCGCGGCATTGGGCGTTACGGGGCGCAATATGTTTGAAGCGCTGCTGGGCAGTATTCCGGCATACGCCAACGATATCTACTTCCAAGTCGGTTTCGTTACGGTGATGGGTTTGAGTGCGAAAAACGCGATTTTGATTATCGAGTTCGCCAAAGACCTGCAAGCGCAGGGTAAGAGCGCGATTGAAGCCGCGCTTGCCGCTGCACACTTGCGTTTCCGTCCGATTATCATGACCTCGTTTGCCTTCATTTTAGGCGTGGTTCCGCTGTATGTTGCCAGCGGTGCCAGCTCTGCCAGCCAGCGTGCTATCGGTACGACTGTGTTCTGGGGCATGTTGATCGGTACGATTTTGTCCGTGTTCCTTGTGCCGCTCTTTTATGTCATCGTGCGTAAATTCTTCAAGGAAACTCAGCGCGAACATGAAATGGCAGTAAAACACGCTGCCGAAGCGGGCATGATTTCCCTCGAAGATCAAAATACGGACAACAAGCACTAAGCAAAAAGGTCGTCTGAAAACCTGAAACACGGATTTCAGACGACCTCAAGGAATCCTTATGAACAAAAAGACATTCAAAACGGTATTGAGTACCGTCGCCGCAGCCGTCGCGCTGTCCGCCTGTACCATGATCCCGAAATACGAACAACCGCAGGTTGAAGTTGCCGAAACCTTCAAATACGACACCTTCGACGACGGTATCCGCGCCGCCGACTTGGGCTGGCAGGACTTCTTTGCCGACCCGCGCCTGCACCGCCTTATCGACATCGCGTTGGAACGCAATACCGACTTGCGCACCGCCGCATTGAACGCCGAAATCTACCGCAAACAATACATGATTGCCCGCAACGACCTGCTGCCGAGCATCAACGCCAGCGGTACCGGAACTCGGGTAGGCAGTTTGAGCGGCGGCGTTACCCGCAGCGAATACACCGTCGGTTTGGGCGCGGCAGCCTACGAGCTGGACCTTTTCGGACGTGTCCGCAGCAACAGCCAAGCCGCATTGCAAGGTTATTTCAGCGTAGCTGCGAACCGTGATGCCGCTCACCTTGCCTTGATTGCCGCCGTTGCTAAAGCCCATTTCAACGAACTGTACGCCCAAGAATCGATGGCATTGGCGCAGCGCGTGCTTAAAACCCGCGAAACCACTTACAAACTTTCCCAAATGCGCCACAAAGCAGGCGTGATTTCCGCCGTCGATTTGCGTCAACAGGAAGCCCTGATTGAATCCGCCAAAGCCGATTACGCGAACGCCGTCAAAAATCGCGAACAGGCCCGCAATGCCTTGGCGACCCTGATTAACCAACCCCTGCCGGAAGACCTGCCTGCCGCGCTGCCTTTGAGCAAACAGTTCAAAATCACCCGACTGCCTGCCGGCTTGAGTTCCGAAGTCCTGCTGAACCGTCCCGACATCCGCGCCGCAGAACACTCGCTCAAACAAGCCAATGCCAACATCGGCGCAGCGCGTGCCGCCTTCTTCCCCACCATCAGCCTGACCGGATCGGTCGGCACCGCGTCCGGCGAGTTGAGCGGCCTCTTCAAAAGCGGTACGGGCATCTGGTCGTTCGCTCCTTCCATTACCCTGCCGATTTTCAACTGGGGTACCAACAAAGCGAATCTCGACGTAGCCAAGCTGCGTAAAGAGGCGCAAATCGTCGCTTACGAAGCCGCCGTCCAAGCCGCCTTCCAAGACGTATCCAACGCATTGGTCGCACGCGAGCAACTCGACAAGAGCTACGCCGCGCTAAACAAACAAAGCCGCGCTTACAACGACTCCCTGCGCCTTATCAATCTGCGCTACAAACACGGCGTATCCAACGCCCTCGACCTGCTTGACGCAGAACGCAGCAGCTATGGAGCAGAAACCGCGTTGCTTGCCAACCAGCTTACCCGTCTGGAAAACCTTGCCGACCTCTATAAAGCACTCGGCGGCGGTTTGAAACGCGAAACCGTTAGCCAGTCAGCCGCGCAGCAGTAAGACTGTTTGAAATAAACGGCATTAAAAACGTCGTCTGAAAACCGGATATCCGGTTTCAGACGACGTTTTTATGTCAGGGTTTGATTTAGGGTGTTGGGTTAGAGGTCGTCTGAAATTGGAAATTCCATTTCAGACGACCTTATATATTGCGCTCCATCAGGGGCGCATATTTTTAATTCTT
>JUNU01000203.1 GCA_001067655.1 Neisseria lactamica | reverse complement strand
TGAGGATTCTAGTTTTAAAATTGTCAAAGTTCCGAAAGCCGAAAGCGTTTCGCTTGATGACTTTGATGAGGTTGTTAGTAGCTTCTAGTTTTGCGTTTGAGTAGGGCAGTTCCAGTACGTTCAGGATCTTATCCTTGTTTTTCAAGAAGGTCTTAAAAACAGTTTGAAAAATAGGATTTACATAAGAAATGGTATCTTCAATGAGTCCAAAGAAATGCTCAGTTTTTTTCTCTTGAAGATGTTGTACAATGTGAAAGTGGTCGAGGACAATTTTCGCAGAAGGAAATAGTTTTCCGGCAATATCGTAGTAGGGGCTAAACATGTCCATTGTAATGATTTTCACGCTTTTGAAAAACGCTGTGGCGTTAGTAAGCTGTGGCTTGCTCGCTTTTGGAGCGGCGCAAGTCCAAGCTGATGAGCAAAAGTTGCCGTCAGGCACACCTTACGACCAAATCGGTCAGAAGATTGAAAATTACTACCAAAAACACGAAAAAACAGCCAGTCTGCTCCCTTTGCTTGGTCGCTCTGGCAACACCTGACTTGTGGGCTTATTTTGTCTACCATGCTGCTACTTTTCTTCTTTATCCAAAGCGTCCTAAAACTTAGTAGCTCACAAAGCGACCGTGTTTGGTTTTCTATGGGTTTTGCGGCAATAGGTGCTAGCCTTCTGATTAGCTTGATTGCCCCATTTTTCATGCGCTCCAAATTCCAAGTGAGCAAGAGTAAAAAGGTCTTGAGCTACTTAACCAGCAGCGCTTCGCTTATTACAATACTCAATCTCCTCTACTGGTCTCTTTATCAGTGGTGGACGCTCTATTAAAAGAAAGGAAAACGATGACTCATTCTCAAAAAATCGAAACGATGATCCGAAATGGCTCCGACCAGCTCTACACCATCTGCTACCCCAATCCCGACAAGGAAACGATTATCTTGCTACACGGTGGACCGGGAGCACCTGACGACTTTCTTTGGTTTGCGCCAGAGTTTGAAGAAAACTTCCAAATCATCACCTTTCACCAGCGGGGAACCAGAAAATCTCCCTGCCTGAGCGGTAATTATAGCATAGAAGCCTACATAGCAGACATTAACACAATCGCCAACCAATTCGGACTAGAAAAATTTCACCTTTTTGGACATTCCTGGGGCGGTCTGTACGCGCAAATCTACGCCAATAAAAATCCCGACCGCCTCCTTAGTCTCTTGCTTTCCTCGTCAGGAACAGGGACAGGCTCCCAGTGGCAAGAAATGGAAAAGGAGATGATGCGCTACAATCGAAAACACTGCACTTTTCTTGAGTGGACGAAAATGGCGCTCAACACTCTGCTTGGCGGTCTCGGTAGTTCCAAGGCTTCGCAGGCTCTCTTTCGCCAAGTTGTCCGTAATTACAATGCCGACTATCCAGCCTTTCATGATGTGAAACTAGACATGAGCAATGTTTCAGTCCAGGCAAGCAATCAAACGAGAAAGGAAATCACTGCCTACCCTCTCTTGCCCCGCCTAGAACATCCTCCTTTTCCTATCACCGTGACCTTTGGTGACAATGATATTTTTGGTGCCAGTGGACATTTTGTCATCAGCCGCTACCCTAGCGCCCAAGTCTTTACGATTAAAAACAGCGGCCACTTCCCATTTCTTCATAATCCGCAGGATTACTTTGCTATCTTGCACCAGCATTTTCAACCTTAGCATGAACCTCTAAAGTTTTCCAACTTTAGAGGTTTTCACTTATCTGCAACTTATCCCTCTTTTTCGGGCTCTTTGTCAACTGTAGTGGGTTGATGAAAAGTTATAATCTGGAGAGGACTAAA
>JUNU01000202.1 GCA_001067655.1 Neisseria lactamica | reverse complement strand
TAAATCAGGACAAGGCGACGAAGCCGCAGACAGTACAAGATAGTACGGCAAGGCGAGGTAACGCCGTCCTGGTTTAAAGTTAATTCACTATATTACATTATCTTTATTGGATTTCTCTATATTATTCCGCGTTGTTTCACTATACTTACGCTTTATTTTGATAACAAAGGCTTTTTATGAACCATTTGGGTTTCCCCATTGAAACCGTTGCCGTTTTCGTGATTTTGTCTGTGGGCGCGATTGCCATCGATTTGTTCGCCCATAGGGACAACAAACCGATGTCGCTGAAAAGTGCCGCGATATGGTCGCTATTTTGGGTGTTGATATCGATTTTGTTCGGCGCATTTTTATGGGTTCATCACGGCAGTGAAGCCGCCAGCCTGTTCTTTACCGGCTATGCTTTGGAAAAAGTGTTGTCCGTTGATAATCTGTTTTTAATGATGGCGGTTTTCGCTTGGTTTAAAGTGCCTGAAGGTTTGCGCCACCGCGTTTTGTACTGGGGGATTATCGGTGCGATTATTTTCCGCATGATTTTTGTCGCCATCGGTGCCGGACTGTTGGCGTTGGGACCGATTGTAGAGGTGGTTTTCGCCGTCATTGTCGGCTATACCGCCGTTATGATGCTGCGTCGGGATGAAGAAGAGGGCGAAGAAGATGCCGATTATTCCGAACACTTGGCATACCGTGCAGTCCATCGCTTTTTTCCCGTGTTCCCCCGTCTTTACGGCAGCCATTTCTTCTTGAATGGCGAGGAGTTGAAAAAAGCGCATGAGCAATATCCCGATGTACGGCTTGAGCCGGCGGGTGAAGACCTCAAACATCCTGAAAATAACCATCCTCAGAAAATGCGTAAAGGTCAGTTGGTCGCGACTCCACTGTTTTTATGTTTGGCGGTGATTGAATTGTCGGACGTGATGTTTGCGTTTGACAGCGTACCTGCGGTGATTGCCGTATCTAAAGAGCCGTTGATTGTTTACAGCGCCATGATGTTTGCCATTTTGGGCTTGCGTACGCTTTATTTTGTATTGGAAGCGTTGAAGGGCTATTTGGTTCATTTGGAAAAAGCAGTGGTCGTGTTGCTGTTCTTCATTGCGGTCAAACTGGGCTTGTCGGCAAGCAACCATATGTTCCATCACGGATGGGACATTTCGCCCAATGCGTCTTTGCTGGTTGTATTGGTTGTACTGACTTGCGGGATTGCCGCTTCCTTCATTTTTCCTGATAAGAAAAATAAAGGTAAAGCCGATTCGGAATCGGCTTAGTGCAATAAAACCAAATAGCAGGATTTACCGCCTTTAAAATACACTTCAGGCAGCCGGAATTTCATTTCTCCGGCTGCCTGAAGTGTATTTATGTTTTAAGCTTCCATCCGTTCTGCGCACTTCATTTTCGCATCAATCCAAGCGTCACCGCCAGGCTGTACGATTTTTGAAACCAGTTTATCCAAATCATTCAGATAGTTGGTTGCATTCGGGCTGTTAATCACCACCACCACGATCATGGGTTTGTCTCCCAGCCAATATCCGGCGAGGGCGCGTACATCTTTGAGCGTGCCCGTTTTCAGGCGCAGGGCGGGTCCTGCCTGTTTGAGGCGGTATTTCAGCGTGCCGTCTTTGCCGGCAATGGGTAAGGTATCGATGAAGTCTTGTTTGAACGGGCTGAAATAGGCTTTTTCCAGCATTTGCGCCAACATATTGGCGCTGACGCGTTCACGGCGGGATAGGCCCGAACCGTTTTCCAAGACCAAGTTTTCCGTATCTACACCCGCGGTAGCCAATTCACGGTTTACGGCTGAAGAGGCTTGCTGCAAGGCGGAGTTGCCGGAATGCTCGCCTCCCAATTTCAGGAATACGGAGCGCGCAATCAGATTATTCGAATATTTGTTCATGTCCGTCAAAATGGCAGACATGGGTTTGGATTGGTGTACTGCCAGCGTTTTGGCATGAGGCGGCACGGATGCGGCCCTGATGCCGTCGGTAATTTCTCCGCCTGAATAACGCCATTGGTTGATAAAGCTCTTTTGTACAAATTCACGCATGTTCAACATGTTGACGTACATTTCATTGCCCAAACACGATTCCGGAACTTTGCCGGAAACATGCAATACGCCGCCTTTGTAGTTTGCGCGCATATGGTTTTGCAAGGCTTTGCAGGATGCGTTTGATGGTGTGACGTTGATTTTGTTGTCGATTTTAATATCGGGAAGGGGCGGGTTGGTCATAAGATCCACACCGCCCATGTCATTGCGTTCCGGTTTGACCGATACGACTTTGTAAGCCAGCATATGCGGGTCGGGCGGCGTCATAAATAGAGAGCCGACATCGGATTCGAAATCGCTCGGATTTTGAATATCTCCCCATAAATGGCGGTCGAGTACCAAGCCACCGGTGATTTTGCGTATGCCTTTATCGCGCAATTGCTGCTGCATCCCGACCAAGCCTTCTTGGTCGAAAACAGGGTCTCCGCTGCCAACCCAGTAAATATCGCCTTGCAAGGTATCACCTTGAATCGTGCCGTCACTTTTAAATTGGGTCGTCCAGCGGTAATCGCTGCCCAAGGCTTTAAATGCGGCAAACGCTGTAACCAGCTTCATGGTCGATGCGGGGTTGACCGGCACATTCGAACGGTGGTCGACCAAGACGTTTCCGCTGTCTAATTCTTGAACATACACGGAAATTTCGTCTTGAGGGATGCGGCCGAAATCGATGGCAAATGCCGGCAAAGAGAGGATGGACAGCCATAAAAGAGCGGCTGTTTGTCTTAACTTCATGATAGTTCTGAAAAACACATAAAGCATAATTATAAAGCAAGGTCGTCTGAAAAACGAGGATGGCTGCCTGGCGGATGAAAAAGTTGTTTCTTATGGATAAAATGTGTCGCTATTTCGTTCCGTGCAGACAATCGGCGCTTAGGGCGAACTATGATAAAATCTGTTTTTAAAACAATATAAAAGGAATACATTATGCGACTGCTTCATACGATGTTGCGCGTTGGCAACCTCGAAAAATCTTTGGACTTCTATCAAAATGTTTTGGGTATGTCTTTGCTGCGCCGCCACGATTATCCCGAAGGACGTTTTACTTTGGCGTTTGTCGGTTATGGCAATGAGGCTGAAAATACCGTACTGGAATTGACGCACAACTGGGATACGGAAAGCTACGATATCGGCAATGCTTACGGTCATATCGCGGTAGAAGTGGATGACGCGTATGAATCTTGCGAACGGGTCAGACAAAAAGGCGGCAAAGTTGTACGCGAGGCAGGACCGATGATGCACGGCACGACTGTTATTGCTTTTGTGGAAGATCCTGACGGTTATAAAATTGAATTTATCCAAAAAAACAGCGGTAATGATTCGGTGAAATACTGATTTTCCAATCGTCTGATAAAAGGTCGTCTGAAAACCCTTCTCAATCGGGTTTTCAGACGACCTTTTTGTTTTAATAGCCTTGATTTACTCTGCAGGCGGCATTTGGGCAACGGTTTCCTGCGCCCATGCCATAGTTTCGGCAAAGGCGGGACGGGCGAGATGTTTGGCGGCATAGCGTTGCAATACATCGGTTTCATCGGCAGGCAATACTTTAAAGTTTTGCGTTAAGAGCAGAATCAGCCCGGAATAGTACAGATCCAGTGCGGTAAAGCTGTTGCCGATAATGTAGTCGCGGTTTTTCAAGTGTTCGCGCAAGGTGTTCCATGCGGTATCAAAATCGCCGTAACCGATTTGGCGGCGGCGTTCGGGCGTATCGACAGGCAGGTTGTGCAGTTTGTTGAAGGCTGCGTATTCGAGGTGCAGCGACAGGCACATCCAGCGGTAGTATTCGCCGCGTTCCAATGTGTCTGCGGCAGGGATGAGGTGTTTGTCGGGGAACTGTTCCGCCAAAAAGGTAATGATGGCGAGCGATTCGGTCAATACGGTATCGCCGAATTTGAGCGCGGGAACCCGTCCTTGGGGATTGATGGCGAGATATTCGGCGGACTGAATCTGTGCGCCGAATTGGATGGGGACGACGGTGTATTCCGCGCCGCATTCTTTCAGCATCCATACGACGTATGTGCCGCGTGAAAAGGGATGGGTGTAGAGCGTGATGTCTTGCATGTCTTTTCCTTTTGCGTTGTGAATGTTTTTGGTGAAACCCGCACAGTAGGTTTCAGACGACCTTGTGGTTCTAATAATCTTGATTTATGCCACAGGCGGCATTTGGGCGGCGGTTTCCTGCATCCATGCCGTGGTTTCGGCGAAAGCGGGGCGGGTGAGGTGTTTGGCGGCGTAGCGTTGCAATACGTCGGTTTCATCGGCAGGCAACACTTTCCAATTTTGCGTAAAGTGCAGAATCAGAGCGGAGCAGTACAAATCCATCGCGGTAAAGCTGTTTCCGACGATGTAGTCGCGGTTTTTCAAGTGTTTGCGCAATGTGTTCCATGCGGTATCGAAATCGCCGTAACCGATTTGGCGGCGGCATTCGGGCGTATCGACGGGCAGGTTGTGCAGTTTGTTGAAGGTTGCGTATTCGAGGTGCATCAATATGCACATCCAGCGGTAGTATTCGCCACGTTCCACCGTACTTGCGGCAGGGATGAGGTGTTTGTCGGGGAATTGTTCCGCCAAAAAGGTAATGATGGCGGTCGATTCGGTCAGTACGGCATCACCGAATTTGAGCGCGGGGACTTGCCCTTGTGGATTGATGGTGAGGTATTCGGCGGATTTCATTTGTGCGCCGAACTGGATGGGTACGACGGTGTATTCCGCGCCGCATTCTTTGAGCATCCATACGACGTATCTGCCGCGTGAAAAGGGATGGGTATAGAGCGTGATGTTGTGCATGTTTCTTCCTTTTGCACGATGAATGGTTTTGGCGAAACCCACAGCGGGTTTTCAGACGACCTCATCAATAGGCAATGCTTTTTGCTGCTTCGTTCAAACCGTTTTCCAAAGATTCCAGCATGGCGGTATAGCCGTCGCCTTGTTGCGGGGTGGTAACGTCAAACGGTTTATTGCGTCCGTCCGGCCACAGGGCGTAGCCGCTGACGGTAGTCTGCCCCTGATAGCTGCCTTGGAAGGCTTCAACATAGATTTTCAGGGTTTGGGCGCTTTGGCTGCGTGCGGCGGGGACAAAAGTATGGCGCGGGTTGAGGCGGTTGAGTTTGTTGCTGAAGTTTGCAGCCAACGCGCCGTCAAGCGGCGCCGCCCAAAGGTGGTTCTTCGCCAAATTCACATGATACGCGTCGGTTTGGTAAACGAGTCCGCCGTTGGCAAGCGGTTCGGCAAGGTTCACTTTGACCGCGATTTCGCTGCCTTGCGCCGCCGGCCGGATGTATTGGCTGTCGGGCAGGACGAAATATTGCGGGCTTTGCGCGGTGCCGCAGGCGGCAAGCGTCAGGGCGGCGGCAATCGGGAAGAGGCGCATTATCGGCTTCCTTTCGGGATGGGGTCTTTGCTGCTGCTGTTGAAAATCAGCGCGTTCGGTTTTTCTTTCAAAGTATTAATGACGGGCTGTACGTCTCTGAGGGTTTTGTCCAAACTTTGCAGGGTGTTTTGTACGTCGCCATAAATAGGCGATTGCGGCGATACGCCTTGCAGGGTCTGGCGCAATTCTTTCAGGGTTTGGTTCAGCTCGTTGGGGATGTTTTGCGTTTGCGGTTTGCCGACCAGTTTGTCAATGGAGCTTAGGGCGGCATTGGCGGATTTGAGGGTGGATTTGAGTTCGGCAAGCGAACCGTTCAACCCTGTAACGGTTTTATCCAACGGCAGATTGTTGAACTTCTCCAGCAAATCCGCCACTTTCGCCTGCAAATCGTCCAAACCGCCGCCTCGTGTAGCAATGACGGTATCGCCCGCGTAAACGGTGTGCGGTCTCAGCTTGGGTGAAGACGAGGGTTGGTCGGTCAGTTCGACCATTTTGCTGCCGGTAATTAAGTTGTTGCTGGAAATGGTGGCGGTCAGACCTTTGCCCAAAGCTGCTTGGAATTGTTGTTTCCAATGTTCTTTGCTTTGTTCGTCGGCATTGATTTCCATGCGCGACGGCTCGATGCGGATACGCACGGGAATCCAGCCGTTTTCAAACAATCGCAGGCTGTCATTGCGGTCGAAATAGGGAACGTCGGAAACCACGCCGACATTCAGCCCTTTGTATTCGACGGGCGAGCCGGCGGTCAGACCACGCACGGACTGTTTGAAAAATGCGGTGTAATACAACGAACGGTCGTCAGGCAGGTTTGCCACTTCGCTGCGGCTGTCGTAAAGCGTGAAACTGTCTTCGCTTTTCACATTTTTGCTGTCTTTGGTTTTCGGCGAATCAAACGAAATCGCACCGGAAAGCAACGCGGGCAGAGGGGCGGAATTGAGTTTCACACCGCTGCCCGTGGTTTCGATATTGATGCCGCTCTCCAGCCAGAAGCGGCTGGCGGAATTAATCAGTTTGTCGTTCGGGCTTTGGATGAAGATGGTGTAATGCACGGTTTGGTCGGATGGCTCGAAACGCGCGCTTTCCACCTGTCCGACCATAAAGTTTTCATAAAGCACCGGGCTGCTGACGTTGAGGATTTTGTCGTTTTGGCCGACCAGCTTCAGGCGCAGGCCGCTTTGCCCGATGGCGGCAATCGGCGGAATATCCTGCACTTCAAATACATCCTTCGTTTCATTGCTTTTGCCCGGCGTGAACGCGATATACGAGCCGGACAAGAGCGTGCTCAAACCGGTTACGCCGCTTTGGTCGATACGCGGTTTCACCACCCAAAACTGCGTATCGCTGCGGATGAGGTCTTTCGCATCGGCGTTAAGCTGGGCGGTGACTTCCACGCCTTTTTGGTCATCACGCAGCTTGATGCGGGTAACGTGTCCGACATCGACGTTCAACACTTTAATCACCGTGTTGTTGACTTCAATGCCTTCCGCGCTGTCCATCAAAAGCGTGACGACCGGACCTCGGTTGCGGATGTCTTTCACCAGCAGCCAGCCGCCTGCAATCAGCGCAATCAGCGGAATCAGCCACACGATGGACGTGAAGACATTGGTTTTTTTGACACGCGCAGGGGCGCGATGTGTTTGAGAGGAATCGTGTTTTTTCATTGTTTCTGGTTATCGTCGGAATCGGGGTCGTCTGAAAGCTGCTGGTGTCTGTCCCAAATCAAGCGCGGGTCGAAATAATAGGCAGACAGCATGGTCAATACCACCACCAGACAGAAATAAACTGCCGCCCCGCCGGGGACGACGCGCGCCATGTTGGTGTGGAACGAGCTCATCAAAATAATAATCACAAAAATATCAATCATCGACCAGCGGCCGATGGATTCGGTAATCCGGTAAAGCACCGACATTTTCGGCGCGCTCATCGGCGGTTTGAAATAAGCAGACGCAATCAAAACCGCCATCGCGATAATCTTCAATACAGGCACCAAAATACTCGCGCTGAAAATAATCACCGCAATCAGCCTGTCACCGTCGTTCCACATATACACAATGCCGTTGAAAATCGTATTGACCTCCAGCGCGGTAGGGTTGGACGAAATCATAATCGGCAGAATATTCGCAGGGAAATACAGGATAAACGCAGCAAGCAGGAACGCCAGTGAAATGCTCAGGCTTTTCGGGCGACGGCGGTATAAATCCGCACCACAAACCTCGCAAGGCTGCTCGTCTTTATCACGGAAATACAGGCAGCGGCTGCAACAAGTTTTGTCGTCAGATGCCGTTTGCACCGCATCCCCGCCCGTCAGTCTGTGGATTTTATAATAAACCCAATGCTGCGGAATCGAGACCGAAGTCCGAATCAACATGACCGACAGCGCAAACATCAAATAAAACGCCGAACCGAATTCCACCGCCGCCACAGACGAGAGCTTGATATACGCCACCAAAGTGGAAATAAAAAACACATCCACCATAATCGCATGGCGCAGCCTGACCAAAACCCGCGTCGCAAACCTCAGCGCAGGATACGCCCGCTCGCGCACCAGCGCGGTATAAACGTACAGGCAGAGCAGCAAAAACAATACCGGCGCGCCGAAAGTGAGGACGAACATCACTTCCGCCAGAAAGCCGTAATCCTGATAAATCAAAAGCCGCATCATTTCCGGCAGCGTCAGGACGGACGTTACGCCGAAGAGTTCCACGCGGATATAAACCATGCTGTACGCAAACGCCATCAAAATCAGCGAAGTCGTCGCGTAAGCCAGCGGCGCAACATAAGGATTGTTTTCCACCTCGACCACTTCATGATTGCACACCGGACAATGCGCTTCCTGCCCCTGCCGCAGGCGCGGAATATCCATGCGGTTGCCGCAGTCCGGGCAATCCACCGTATGCGCCGGCAGCGATGCGTCGGGCAGGTAGGATTTATAACGCCACCAGCGCGTATAGTTAGGAATCGGTTTCATGAAGGAGGGAAGAGGTCAAAGAGGCAGGTATTATAAAGGAAAACATAGAGATAGCCCAAATTGCTTACATAGGGGTGCGATAGTGTCTGGAAAATAAATTATGACTATATAAATAGTATTGTTTGTAATCAAATTGAGATCGTCTGAAACGCTTTCAGACGACCTCTCGTCATATTTGTTGCAAATATGTAGAAACAACAGGGTTATGTAAATAATAGCAAGTTAAATTCTTGCTAGTGTAATAGAAATGATATATATTCCAAAATCGTTTTGTAATATGACAATCTTCGTTTGTTCGTTTGTTAACGAGTCAATGTCGAAGTATCTTAATCTCTATTTCCAAACACAGATTTTTTATCAGTTAATTTTTTATTGATTCAGGGCGGTCTTCATTTGAGGTCGTCTGAAAACCCGCCTAGCGGGTTTCGTCAAAACATTCATTGAATTTTGTAGATTATCAAAGGATATTCACATGAGCGAAACACAAGAGCTGACTTTTGCCAAACGTCTGAAAGAGCAAACCACCACCGTTCACGACAGCGTGGACAACTTGGTGATGTCTGTCGAGCCGTTTACCAACAAAGAGAACTACATCAAATTTTTGAAACTGCAATCCGTGTTCCACAAAGCGGTTGATCATATCTATAAAGACCCCGAGTTGAACAAAGCCATTCCCGAGCTGGAATACATGGCACGTTACGACGCGGTAACGCAAGACTTGGCGGATTTGGGTGACAAACCTTACGAATACGGGAAACCGCTGCCGCATGAAACCGGCAATAAAGCCATCGGTTGGCTGTATTGCGCCGAAGGTTCCAATTTGGGCGCAGCATTTTTGTTTAAACACGCGCAAAAGCTGGATTACAACGGTGAACACGGCGCGCGCCACCTCGCTCCCCATCCGAACGGTCGCGGCAAACATTGGCGTGCTTTTGTCGAGCATCTGAATGTTTTGGGTTTAAGCCCCGAAGCTGAAGCCGAAGCGATTCAAGGCGCAAAAGATGCATTTGCGTTCTACAAAGTCGTGTTGCGTGAAACCTTCGGTCTGCCTGAAGGTGCGGAAGCTCCGGAAGGCTTTGTTCCGCACCGTCATTAATGGTTTGACGTTACGGTAAATAACAAGAAAAAGGTCGTCTGAAATATATTTGTATGTGCAAAGATTTGCCAATTCCGTTTTCAGACGACCTGCCTTGCATATATGAGTAAAGAAAACCGGTTTTATACGGATTTCGTTTCATATCTGTAAATTTGTTGACCATCAGTTACGGAAATTTATAGTCATCATTTTTTGTTATAAAACATGAATGATTATCAAAAAATTTTCTCTCTTAATTGATTTGAATATTGGTCAATTTTATTGTTTCTGAGGTTTTGAACCATGAAATCATCACACATACTCCCTATTGCCGCCCTTGTCGGCAGTATTTTCAGCAATCCCGCTTTTGCGGCGGATAATGCTGCGCAAGCAACGGCTGCCGAACCCATGCAAGCCGAACTGAAACAGGTAACGGTAAAAGGTCGTCGTAGTGCGCCCGCTGCTGTGGAGCGGGTCAATCTCGGTCGCATCCAACAGGAAATGATACGCGACAACAAAGACTTGGTACGCTATTCCACCGATGTCGGTCTGAGCGACAGCGGCCGCCATCAGAAAGGCTTTGCCATTCGCGGCGTGGAAGGCAACCGTGTCGGCGTCAGTATTGACGGTGTGAGCCTGCCTGATTCAGAAGAAAACTCACTGTATGCCCGCTACGGCAATTTCAACAGTTCACGTTTGTCCATCGACCCTGAGTTGGTGCGCAACATCGACATCGTGAAAGGGGCGGACTCTTTCAATACCGGCAGCGGCGCCTTGGGCGGCGGTGTGAATTACCAAACCCTGCAAGGACGTGATTTGCTGCTGCCTGAGCGGCAGTTCGGCGTGATGATGAAAAACGGTTACAGCAGCCGCAACCGCGAATGGACGAACACAGTCGGCTTCGGCATGGATAACGGCAGTGTTGATGCGGCCTTACTGTATTCGCAACGCCGCGGCCATGAAACCGAAAGCGCGGGCAACCGCGGCTATGCGGTGGAAGGTGCGGGCAGCGGCACAAATATCCGCGGTTCGGCACGCGGTATTCCCGATCCGTCCCAACACAAATACCACAGCTTCTTGGCCAAAATCGGTTATCAAATCAATGAGAACCACCGTATCGGCGCGTCGCTCAACGGCCAGCAGGGGCATAATTACACGGTTGAAGAGTCTTATAACCTGACCGCTTCTTCCTGGCGCGAAGCCGATGACGTAAACAGACGGCGCAATGCCAACCTGTTTTACGAGTGGACGCCTCAATCCGGTTGGCTGTCCCTAGTAAAAGCGGACATCGACTATCAGAGAACCAAAGTATCCGCGGTTAACTACAAAGGCTTGTTCCCGACGAATTACACCACATGGGAAACCGAGTACGGTAAAAAGGAAGTTGGCGAAATCTACAACCGCAGCATGGACACACGATTCAAACGCATCACTTTGCGTTTGGACAGCCAGCCGTTGCAACTGGGCGGGCAGCATCGCCTGTCGTTCAAAACCTTTGCCAGCAGGCGTGATTTTGAAAACTTAAACCGCGACGATTATTACTTCAGCGGTCGTGTTTCCCGCACGACCAGCACGATTCAGCATCCGGTGAAAACCACCAACTACGGTTTCTCGCTGTCTGACCAAATTCAATGGACCGATGTATTTTCAAGTCGCGCGGGCATCCGTTACGACCATACCAAAATGACGCCGCAACAACTGAATGCCAACTGTAATGCCTGTGACAAAACCCCACCTGCGCCCAATACTTACAGCGGCTGGAGCGGTTTCGCCGGTTTGGCAGCGCAACTGAATCCGGTTTGGCGTGTCGGTTACGACATTACTTCAGGCTACCGCGTCCCCAATGCGTCCGAAGTGTATTTCACCTACAACCACGGTTCGGGTAATTGGCTGCCCAATCCCAACCTGAAAGCCGAGCGCAGCACCACCCACACCCTCTCCCTGCAAGGACGCGGCGAAAAAGGTACGCTGGATGCCAACCTGTATCAAAGCAACTACCGCAATTTCCTGTCTGAAGAGCGGAAACTGACCGCCAGCGGCGAACCCGGCTGCACCCAGATGGATTATTACTACGGTCTGTGCAGCGACCCCTACACCGAAAAACTGGATTGGCAGATGCAGAACATCGACAAGGCAAGGGTTCGCGGTCTTGAGCTGACAGGTCGTCTGAATTTGGACAAAGTAGTGTCTTTCGTACCTGAAGGCTGGAAGCTGTTCGGTTCGGTCGGTTACGCGAAAAGCAAACTGTCGGGCGACAACAGCCTGCTGTCCACCCAGCCACTGAAAGTGATTGCCGGTATCGACTATGAAAGTCCGAGCGAAAAATGGGGCGTGTTCTCCCGCCTGACCTATCTGGGCGCGAAAAAGGCCAAAGACGCGCAATACACCGTTTATGAAAACAACGGCTGGGGTACGCCTTTGCAGAAAAAAGTACAGGATTACCCGTGGCTGAACAAATCGGCTTATGTGTTCGATATGTACGGCTTCTACAAACCGGTGAAAAACCTAACCCTGCGTGCGGGTGTGTACAACCTGTTCAACCGCAAATACACCACTTGGGATTCCCTGCGCGGTTTGTACAGTTACAGCACTACCAACGGGGTCGACCGCGACGGCAAAGGCTTGGAGCGCTACCGCGCGCCCGGCCGCAACTACGCCGTATCGCTGGAATGGAAGTTTTAAGCCGATTTTTGATTTAAGAAACGAAAACAAACCGCCCGAATGCCCTGCTTGGCAGAACATTCGGGCGGTTTTATTATCCGTTTGCTTTAAAGTTTGCCGTCTTGTCCCATTCTTATTTTCCATCTGTTTAATTGGCTCAGGTTTCGTTGTGGCTAACTTTTTCCTTCATACTAAACGCGCTAACGTAGTTTGAGGGATGTGTTTGATTACAGGGATCTTCGGAAATACCGGCCGATTTGGTGAGTGCGGCAATTCACGCGCCATTTATCGCTGTTTTGCCAATAATAATCTACGATGATGCCTTGATCGTCAGTGTAGAAGATGCGGTCTTGGTCTTGTCCGTAGCAGACGTTGCTGTAGTAGTTGGTAATGATGGGCCCATTTTGGCTGCTGCCTTCGTATTCACGTCCAGCGTAGGAATAGTAGGTATAGCGCCAGAGGTAGGCATAGCGGTCGTTTTCCGATTTGACTCCACCTTCTGTGGGTTTGACGCCATAGGATTTGATAACGGCATCGATAGGTTTGCCGACGAAACGTTTCATACGTTTGTCCAAGCTGGCACAGCCGACAGTGAGGCAAATGAGACCGGCAAGGAGGGCTGTGCGGCCTATGGAGATTTTGGAGGGCATAATGCGTTTTCCTGTAATTAAAATGAGGGGCGGAATGATAAGAAAGGAATAGGCAATTTGGCAAGAGGCTACCCGAAAAACATAAAACGTTTTTCAGGTAGCCTCTTGGTTGATACACACTTTACCTTCCTTTAATCATGCGGTGGGATTTCAATGAAGGGGTTGTATGTATTGAGGAAAGGGGATGCAGGATGTTTTCAAAACAGGGGAGGGGTCGTCTGAAAACTGCATACCCATTCTGTTGTAAAAAATTCTTTTTGCATAGACATTTCATCCCTAATTTGCTTCACTTGTCCGAACTCAATATAAATTCCGTCCTATATCCGCTATAATCGCAAATCGATTATCCAATGTATAAGACAGGAAAATTCATGTCCCAAAGCCGTTTCAACCAAACCGGCCCCAAAATCGGTCTGAGCGTGCGCCTTGCGGAAACGCAGGCAGAAATTGAAGCAGCACAACGCTTGCGTTATCAGGTATTCGCCCAAGAACTGGGTGCAGAAATCGAAAGCGACGATGGTCGCGATGTCGATCCTTACGACGAACATTGCCACCACCTTTTGGCTTTTGACGACGCAACCGGAGACGTCATCGGCTGCTACCGCCTGATTACCGAAGAAACCGCCAAAAAAGTCGGCGGCTGGTATAGCGAACACGAATTTGACTTGTCCCCTTTGAAAGACATCTTGCCGCAAACCGTCGAACTCGGCCGCGCCTGCACCCATCCCGACTACCGCAACGGCGGTTTGGTTATGCTTTTGTGGTCGGGTTTGGTCAAATTCATGAAAGACGAAAATCTGCGCTTCATGATAGGCTGCGGCAGCATCGATATGCACGACGGCGGCAGCGATGCGGCAGGTCTGTATCATGCCCTGAAATCCAAATACCTCGCGCCTGAAAAATGGTGCGTCAAGCCGCTCAATCCACTCAAGTGGGACAAAATTACCCCGTCGGACAAACCGGACGTCCCGCCGCTGATTAAAGGCTATCTCAATGCGGGTGCATGGTTCTGCGGCGAGCCTTGTGTCGATGAAGCGTTCAACTGCGCCGACGTGCTCATCATGATGGACATTACCCGTCTGGCAGACCGTTACCTTCAGCGTTTTGCCCCCAGACTATAAAGACTAAAAGGTCGTCTGAAAACCTTTTCAGACGACCTCAACTATTGTGAAATCAAGAAATAACCGATTTTTAGCAATTTTACCCTATACCAATATACACACACCACAACCTCTATGATTGCCAAACTACGTTTTACTTTCCGCCTGCTCTGTATTGGCTTCTGCCTGCTTTATGGTATGGCGGAAATGTTCTTCCTGTTTCCCTTTTACAGCAAACGGCGCAAACTGCGTGCCATCCAAATCTGGTCGCTGCGCGTCCTCGCTTCCTGCGGCATGAAGCTGGAAACCTTCGGTACGCTGCCTCAGGAAGGGCAGGCGCAGTTGTTAATCAGCAACCATATCTCTTGGTTGGACATCATGGCGGTCAACGGCGCATTCCCAGGACGCTTCGTGGCAAAAGACGATGTCGCCAAATGGCCGGTGGTCGGCTATCTCGCCACGCAGGCGCAAACCGTGTACGTTTCACGCAATAAAGGTACCAAAGGCAATACCGCTAAAATCGCCACCGTAACCGAGGCTCTCAAAAACGGCGATACCGTAACCATTTTCCCGGAAGGGACGAGTACGGAAGGTTATGAAATCCTCCCGTTCAAGCCCAGCTTTTTCCAAACCGCCTACGATGCAGGTGTTCCCATTATCCCCATGCTCTGCCGATACCCCAATCCCGACGGCACCAGTCCGAACCTTCAGGCGGCTTATGTGGGCGATACCAGCCTGTGGCAATCCATCTGCATGATTATCAGCCAGCCTTCCAGCAAGGTGGAGCTGCATTTTCTGGAGCCGGTCCCCGCCAAAGAAGACCGCTACGAAACGGCGCTGGAAATACACAGCATTTTGAGCCGAGAATTAAAAAAATTGGGCTGACAGGTCCAAACAAACGAAAATAACTTCAAACCGCTATCCGAACCGTTTCATCAAACCAAACAATAGGAGAAGCCAAATGGAAGAAACATTCGTCCAAACGCTGACCATCGCCGGCTCGGATTCCGGCGGCGGGGCGGGGATACAGGCGGATTTGAAGACGTTTCAGATGCGCGGCGTGTTCGGTACCAGCGTGTTGACCGCCGTGACCGCGCAAAATACGCTCGGCGTATCGGCGGTGCATCTGGTTCCGACCGACATCATTACCGCGCAAATCGAAGCGATCCGTGCCGATTTTGAAATCCGCGCCTATAAAATCGGGATGCTGGGTACGGCTCAAGTGATTGAATGCGTTGCCGAAAATTTGAAAAAATGCCGTTTCGGCAAGCGCGTCCTCGATCCGGTGATGATTGCCAAAGGCGGCGCGCCGCTGTTGCAGGATTCCGCCGTCGAAGCGATGAAACGCCTGCTGTTGCCCGATACGGACATTCTGACGCCGAACCTGCCCGAAGCGGAAGCCTTGACGGGCGTGCGCATTGAAAACCGCCAAGACGCGGAACGCGCCGCCAAAATCCTGCAAGATTGCGGCGTGAAAAACGTGGTGATTAAAGGCGGGCATTTGGGCGACAGCCGCAGCGAATACTGCACCGACTGGCTGTTTACGCCGGATGACGTGTTTGAATTTGCCGACCGCCGCTTCCCGACGGCGCATACGCACGGTACGGGCTGCACGTTCTCCGCCTGTATCGCCGCCGAGCTGGCAAAAGGTTTCGAAACACTCGAAGCCGTGCAAACCGCCAAAAAATACATTACCGAAGCGATTCGCAACCCTTTGAACATTGGAGCGGGACACGGTCCGGTCAATCATTGGGCGTATCGGGATTGAATAAGGTCGTCTGAAACGGAAATTTCAGACGACCTCTTGCTATATTTATCAGTCAAATTTGTTTACAATATTGGGCAAACCAACTTCAACTTCGCGGAAGAGACATCATGCAAGTTACATCAAAATGGATAGACGGAATGTGCTTTGTCGGCACGACCGAAAACGGACACAGCGTCGTCATGGAAGGCGCGGCGGCGGAAGGGCAGGCGAAACGCGGCCCCAGCCCGATGGAAATGCTGCTTTTGGGCGTGGCGGGCTGTTCCAGCATCGATGTTGTAATGATTGCCGAGAAACAGCGTCAAAAGGTGGTGGACTGCCAAGCGACGGTTACCGCGAAGCGCGCCGACGATGCCCCGCGCGTGTTCACCGAAATCCACATCCATTTTAAAGTCATCGGACACAATTTGACCGAATCCGCCATCGAGCGCGCCGTGCAGATGTCCGCCGAGAAATATTGTTCCGCCTCGATTATGCTGGGCAAGGCGGCGAAAATCACCCACAGTTTTGAAACCGTCGAAGCAGAGTAATTTTTCAGACGACCCCTCGTATCCTTGGGGTCGTCTGAAAAGCGTTTATAGGCGGAATACTGTTTAAGCGTGAATAAAGGCCGCCCAACAAAAAAGCAGATATATTCACGCTACACCATGAATATATCTGCTTGCTTATTGTGGATTCTCTCTCTATCAGCCTTCATAACTTGGCCTTGTGAGGATATTGTGCAAGCTTCACTAGAGATTGTCAACAATTTTTAATTATATCTTAATCAGATTTTGTGCTATATCGAAATGGAATCAAGCAAAAAGCGATAAGGGGCGGGTTTCTGCCGTTGCAAAATTTCTGTTATTTCAAACGATATGACACGCCAGACTATGAGGAGAGCTTAAATAATGAATACCGATAACGAAACCCTTCATGCGCCCACCCCTTCTTCCATGATGCCCGCAGGCAGGCACGATTCGGAGCTGTTCCGCGTTTACGCCCTGATTTTGGACGGCATCACCGATCATGTTTTGCTGCCCGGCAAAAAATTGACCGAATCCGAGCTTTGCCGTCAGATGGTTTGCTCGCGCAATACCGTGCGCGGCGCGCTGTCCCTGTTGGCACACGACAAAATTGTCGATTTACAGCCCAATCGCGGCGCGTTCGTCCATGTTCCCGATTTGAAGGAAATGCAGGACGTGTTCAACGCGCGTATCGAAATGGAAAGCATGATTTTGAACCTTCTGTCCGATATGCCCGATTTGGAAACCCGCCTCCAGCCGCTTTACACCATGATCGAACGTGAAGAACAGGCATCCGACAGCGGCGACCGCGTGGGTTGGAACCGCCTGTCCAACGCCTTCCACGTCGAACTGGCGCGTCTGATCGACAACCACGTCTTGTTCGATATCATGAACACCCTGTGCGCCCGCTCTTCGCTCATCGTCGCCGTTTTCGATGCGCAGCGTCATGAAAAACGCGCCATCAATCCCCATACCCATTCCGAACACCGCGAAATCCTCGACCTGCTGGTCAACGGCAAACGTAACCGCGTCGTCAAAGTCATGTGCAAACACTTAAGCGCGTGCGTGGAGCGTTTGGAACGCAAATACGAAGCGGAATAATCCCAATCACGCCAAAAGGTCGTCTGAAAACCGGATTCAGGTTTTCAGACGACCTTTGGTTTTGGCAAAAGCCAAATCGACGGCTGCCTTTTCCTGCTTCGGGCAAAAGGCGTACAATCCGAATTCAAACGAACCGGAACGAATGGAAACGAATCCAGATGAAACCGAAAATACAGAGACACGAACATATCCTCACGCTCGTGCGCGAGCAGCATTTCATGACGGTCGAGCAGCTTGCGGAAGCCTTGGACGTTACCCCGCAGACCATACGCCGCGACATACAGGAATTGAGCGAAAGCGGTCAGTTGAAGCGTTACCACGGCGGCGCGTCGGTCGGCGATATTTCCGGCAACGCGGCACAAGGCAAGCGCAATCATTGCCAAAATGAAAAAAACGCCATCGCCCGCCTGATTGCCGCCCACATTCCCGACAATTCGTCGCTGTTTATCAGCATAGGCACGACGATGGAAGCCGTTGCCACCGAGTTGGTCAAGCAGCGCAAAAACCTGCGGATTATCACCAACAATATTTACGTTGCCTCCATCACGTCCGCGCGCACCGACTACACCGTCATCATCACATCCGGCGTCGTGCGCCCCTTGGACGGCGGGATTACGGGTGTGGCGACGGTTGATTTTATCAATCAGTTTAAAGTCGATTATGCCGTTATGAGTACGCACGGCGTGGAAAGCGACGGCTCGCTTTTGGACTACGACTATAAAGAAGTCAGCGTCATGCAGGCAATGATGACCAACGCGCGGGTCAGGTATTTGGGCGTGGACCACAGCAAATTCAACAGCAACGCCTTGGTCAGACTGGGCGACATCGGCTCGTTTGACAAAGTATTTACCGACCGCGTACCAGAAGCCGCCATGCAGAAGGTTTTGGGCGATGCGGGCGTAGAATGGCTGGTTGCCGAACCTGTGCAGCTTTGATTTCGAGGGTTACAAAAGGTTAATGAAATTCGGGTACAATGGGGAAACGTTTTCAGATGGCTGTTATTGAATGGGCAGGTCGTCTGAAAACTAAGCATCCATCCATGAATGTTCTTTTATAGTGGATTAAATTTAAACCAGTACGTCGTTGTCTCGCCTTAGCTCAAAGAGAACGATTCTCTAAGGTGCTGAAGCACCAAG
>JUNU01000201.1 GCA_001067655.1 Neisseria lactamica | reverse complement strand
TAGTACGGCAAGGCGAGGTAACGCCGTACTGGTTTAAAGTTAATCCACTATACAAAATCTGCCATATTCCTACATGATAAAAAGGTCGTCTGAAAACCGTGTTTCAGGTTTTCAGACGACCTTTGTTTTTCAAAACGGAATCAACCGCCGCATGCGCCGCAGCAACCGCCTTCGCTGTGGCCGCCGCGTTTTTCTTCGTTGTTGACTACGGGCAGCTCGACTTCTTCAGACTGTTCTTTTTTGTCTTCGGGCAGGTCGTTGACTTTGATTTTGTTTTCTTCTGACATTTTAGGCTCTCTTTAAAAAAGGTGGAAAGGTGTGCCAAGATACCATCGGGCGGCGGATAAACCAAGTCGGATTTAAGATTTTTTGCGATTCGGTTTGATGAATCGCAAATTGCGCCGGTTTGGAATAGCTGACGTGATGACGGGATGCTTATTACAGCGTCCCGTTTGGGTTTTCAGACGACCTTTGGGCATCAGTTCAGGCGGTTTTTCTTACCGAACCAGACGAAGCCGATGGCGCCCAAAACAATCATCGGAACGCTCAACCATTGCCCCATCGACAAGCCTAAGGTGAGCAGGCCGAGATAGTCGTCGGGCTGGCGGGCGTATTCGGCGATAAAGCGGAAGAAGCCGTAGCCGCCGAGGAAAAGGGAGGCGACTTGTCCGGTCGGGCGCGGTTTTTTGGAGAAAATCCATACGACGATGAAGAGGCAGATGCCTTCAAGCGCGAATTGGTAGAGTTGCGAAGGGTGGCGCGGCAGCACATGGTATTGCTGCATCCATTCTGCCCAAAGCGGGTTGCGCACGGCGGCGTTGAGGTCTTCTGCGCGTGCTTGCGGGAAGCCCATTGCCCAAAAGGCGTTGATGTCGGTAATGCGGCCCCAGAGTTCGCCGTTGATGAAGTTGCCGATACGGCCGGAAGCCAAACCCAACGGAACGAGCGGCGCGACAAAATCCATGGTTTTCAAGGTACTGATTTTGTGTTTGCGGCTGAACAGCCACATGGCGATGACGACGCCCAAGAAGCCGCCGTGGAACGACATACCGCCTTCCCAAACTTTGAGCATTTCGAGCGGATGGTCGAGGTAGTATGAGAATTTGTAAAACAGGATATAGCCGAGTCGTCCGCCGAGAATGACGCCCAACACGCCCCAAGTCAGGAAGTCGTCGAGCATTTCTTTGGTAAAGGTGGTGTTGCCTTGTTTGATACGGCGGCGACCCAGCCATAAGAAAAGCATAAAGCCAACGACGTAACTGAGGGCATACCAGCGGATGGCGATAGGGTCGATCTTGATTGCAACAGTATTAAACTGCGGATGTATCATCATGATGTGTGTTCCTTATTGGAAGGGCGGTTTATGTGTTTTAGCCCGACAAAGGTCGTCTGAAAATGCCGATTGGGATTTTCAGACGACCTTTTATGTGATGGGGAGAAATAATTATCGTAAATCATCGACAACGTTCAAGACGGCTGACAACATGGCTTCGCCCAAACGCAGGGAGCGTTGACCGTTCCAGCCGAAATCGTCGTCGGGCAGGTTGGCGTTGTCTTTAAACGGCATTTCGAGCGTATAGGCGAGGCAGTCGAAACGGTTGCCCACCCAGTTGGTCGCCAGCGTCATGTTCGCCTGACCGGGCGCGTCTTTTTCATAGCCGTATTCGTCTTGGAAGTCGGGGCTGGCGGAGAGCAGGGCGGTTTTGAACTGCGTTTCCAGTGCGGCGATGCGCGGATTGTAGTTCGGTACGCCTTCCGTACCGGCAACAAAGACAAACGGCAATGCTTCGTCGCCATGAATGTCTAGGAACAAATCCACGCCGGTTTCCAACATTTTTTCGCGCACGAGGAAGACTTCGGGGCTTTTTTCCAAAGTCGGATTTTCCCATTCGCGGTTGAGGTTTGCGCCTGCGGCATTGGTGCGCAGGTTGCCCAATACCGAGCCGTCGGGATTCATGTTTGGCACGATGTAGAAAGTGGCACGGTCGAGCAGGGTGCGCGCGGTCGGGTCTTGCGGATCGAGCAGGCGGCCGAGCAGCCCTTCGATAAACCATTCCGCCATCGTTTCGCCTGGATGCTGGCGCGCGATAATCCAGATTTTCATGTCGCTTTCGACTTGGTTGCCAATGGTCAGCAGATTGATGTCGCGACCTTGCACGGTGCTGCCCAAGTCGTCGATACGGCAAAGCCCGCTGCCTTGCGCGTCGCCCAAGAGGTTTAAATGCTGCTCGTGGGAATAGGGTTCGAAATAGGCGTAGTAAACGCTGTTGGAGAGCGGCGTATGGTTGATGGTCAGCACGCCGTTTTCGTATTCGGTCGGGACGCGGAACCAATTTTGGCGGTCGTAAGAGGCGCACGCCTGATAATCTTCCCAGCCTTGCGGATAAGCCGAATCTGCCGCATTTTCAAAGTGCATCACGCAATTCTGATACGCCGCACCTTGCAGGCGGAAGTAAAACCATTGGGCAAAATCGGAAGCGTTGTCCGGACGCAGGGCGAGGCGGATATTGGCAGGGTCGGTCAGGTCTTTGACGACGACGGAGCCGGCGTCAAATTGAGTGCTGATTTTAATCATGGGAAAGTCCTCGGTATATCGGGCGAACCGGATAACCGTTGTTTGAAAAAATGTGTGGGCGATACCGCGTCCGTCGGCGACGGTAAACCGATATGCCCGAATCCGTTGATTCTACCATTCCGACGGGCGCGTCCTCAACCGATAAGGGGCGGGGAATGTTGTTTCAGACGACCTTTGACGTTAAGATAGGGCAGATTCACTTTAAATCGGGACAAGACGGCGAGGCAGCAAACAGTTGCGAAGCTGATTTTTACTGATTCAAAGGTAATCCGCTATAATGATTAAATTGTTAATAATGAGACACGATTATGAGCGAATCCCACCCCATTTCCGCAGCCGATAAAGCGCGCATTTTAGCCGAAGCCCTGCCGTATATCCGCCGTTTTTCCGGCTCCGTCATCGTCATCAAATACGGCGGCAACGCCATGACCGAGCCTGCTTTGAAAGAAGGTTTTGCCCGCGATGTCGTTTTGCTCAAACTGGTGGGCATCCATCCCGTCATCGTTCACGGCGGCGGCCCGCAAATTAATGAAATGTTGGAAAAAATCGGTAAAAAAGGCGAATTCGTGCAAGGCATGCGCGTGACCGACGGCGAAACGATGGACATCGTCGAAATGGTGTTGGGCGGTCATGTGAATAAAGAAATCGTCTCACTGATTAATTTGCAGGGCGGACGCGCGGTCGGCGTGACCGGGCGTGACAACCACTTCATCAAAGCGAAAAAACTGCTGGTCGATACGCCCGAACGGGCAGGCGTGGACATCGGACAAGTCGGCACGGTCGAAAGCATAGACGTGCGCCTGATTGAAGGCTTGATCGAACGCGGCTGCATCCCCGTCGTTGCGCCCATCGGCGTCGGCGCAAAAGGCGAAGCCTTCAATATCAACGCGGATTTGGTCGCAGGCAAACTGGCGGAAGAGCTAAACGCGGAAAAACTGCTGATGATGACCAATATCGCCGGCGTGATGGACAAAGAAGGCAACCTGCTGACCAACCTGACCCCAAGCCGTATCGGCGAATTAATCGCAGACGGTACGCTCTACGGCGGTATGTTGCCCAAAATCAGCTCCGCCGTCGAAGCGGCAAGCAACGGCGTCAAAGCCACACACATCATCGACGGCCGCCTGCCCAACGCGCTTTTGCTGGAAATCTTCACCGATGCGGGCATAGGCTCGATGATTTTGGGTGAAAGTTCATAACGGTCGGCAACTGATTCAAGGTTTGCCAAGCAGTGAGCCTTGCCAATGCTCAAATACACAAAAGGTCGTCTGAAAACCTGTTTCAACGTTCATTACGAATGCTGAAACGGATTTTCACACGACCTTTTTATGGCAGGATAGCCTACAAACTCAACATCTTATTTTTGATGCAGCTTGCCGACATATTTGACTTCCTCGCGGCTGCCCATAACGACGGCTACGCGTTGGTGCAGACCCGTGGGGACGATGTCGAGCATGTTTTCCAAAGCATTGCTTGCCGCCGCGCCTGCCTGTTCCAAAATCAGGCTCATCGGGTTGGCTTCGTACATCAGGCGCAGCTTGCCGGGTTTGGACGGATCGCGTTTGTCTTGAGGATACATGAATACGCCGCCGCGCATCAGGATGCGGTGGATTTCAGCGACCATGCTCGCCACCCAGCGCATATTGTAATTTTTACCGCGAACGCCCGTATCGCCTGCCAGCAGTTCGTTAATATATTGCTGCATAGGGGCTTGCCAGTGGCGGGCGTTGGACATATTAATGGCAAATTCTTTGGTCGATGCCGGCACTTGCGGATTTTCTTTGGTCAGGACAAAGTCGTTGTTTTCATTGAGCGTGAACACGAAAACGCCGTGTTTCAAAGTGAACACCAATTGGGTTTGCGGACCGTACAAAACATAACCAGCCGCCACTTGGTCACGACCTTTTTGCAGGAAGGATTCGGTATTCAGACGACCTTGGGGCTTGGCGAGTACGGAAAAAATCGTGCCGACGGAAATATTGACGTCGATATTGGACGAGCCGTCCAGAGGGTCGAACAAGACGAGATAGCCGCCGTTTTCGTTGGCTGCCACAAAAGTATCTTCTTCCTCGCTTGCCAAACCGGCAACATGGGCGTTATTTTTCAAGACGTCAATCAGGATATCGTTGGCAATCACGTCCAGCTTTTTCTGGTCTTCGCCCTGAACATTGCCCGTACCTGCCATGCCCAACACGCCGGCGAGCGCGCCCAAGCGGACTTTGCCGCTGATGTCGGAGCAGGCGGCGACGATGGACTCAAGGACGCTGCCCAATTCGGCAGGAATGTTGTTTTGCTGTAAATGCTGCGGTAGGAATTGCGCTAATGTTTTCATATCGGACTCGGTTTCTGGCTATAAAAAAGAAAAGGTCGTCTGAAAATGGTTTTCAGACGAGGTCGGTATTTATTTTTTGCTTGAAGGAGCGGAGGCGGCGCCTATCATTTCTTTGGCGCATTCGACCGCGCTTTGTTTGATTTTGGTTTTTAGCTCGCTGCCGACTTCGCCGCCGATGAGTTTCGACATATCGTCGATGGATATCTGGTCTGCGGTTTTTTCCGAAGCGCACGAACAGATTTGCTGTACGGTATCAGACGGTATCGCGCTGCTTTTCGGCGCTTTTTCCACGCAGATGGCTGTCGCGCTGCTGATGAAGTGGCCGCGCAATTCTTCGCCGAAGGTTTCTTGCACCGTGTCTTGAACCGAACGTTCGCAGGAGCATAGAAAAAGCGTGCAAAGGGAAGCCAAAAGCAATGAAGCGGGATGTCTGATAGTCATGATTTGAAAGCGTGAAAACAATGTAGTGAATTGTAGTTTAAATCGGATGCCTCTGCCACAGGATTTCCCGCCGGTGTCTTGGTTCGGCGGAACTGGGGAAGGATGATTATTTTATGCAGCTGTTTAAGACGAAACGCGCGCCGTTGTCTTGAGCCAATATGTCGGTTAACGCGGGAAGGTTGTTTTTCAGCAGCTCCGGCAGCAGGTAGGGCGGATTGATGATAAACATGCCGCTGCCGTGCATCCCGAATCCGTCCGGACGCGGCGTGTGGACGTGCAGCTCGGCGTGCAGGTAGCTGTCGGGCATCAGCTTTTGCAGTTGCTCGGGCAGCTTGCGGCTTTCTTCGCGGCTCAAACAAGGATACCAAACCATATAACAACCTTGCTCAAAGCGTTTGAGCGCGTCTTTTAAAGTTTGGACAACGCGCTGATAGTCTTGCTTTTCTTCATACGGAGGGTCTATCAGGACGACGGCGCGGCGCAGCGGCGGGGGCAGCAGCGAAATCAAACCGCGAAAACCGTCTGTCTGCACAATCTGCCCGCGTCTGCCCAAACGGGCTTCTTCCATATTGTTCTTTAAATGTTGGAAATCGGCAGGATGCAATTCGAACAAACGCAGTTTGTCGCTGTCGCGCGTCAAGGCTTGGGCAAGCCACGGCGAACCGCAATAGAGCTGTTCTTTGGGGAGTATGGATTTTAGGCGGTCGACAAAGGCGGACAGTTCGGACGGCAGATGTTCCGCCTCTTGGAGCAACCGGATGCCTTGTTTGTATTCGCCGACTTTCTGCGCTTCGCTGCCGCTCAAATCATATAGACCCGCGCCGCTGTGGGTATCGATATACCAATAGGGCTTGTCTTTCTGATTGAAGTAATCAAGCGTCAGGAAAAGGATGAAATGCTTGATCATATCGGCATGGTTGCCGGCATGGAAGGCGTGGCGGTAGCTGAGCATAAGAGGTCGTCTGAAAAGGGAAAAATGGATTATATAGGCAAATAAACGGTGTATCCAAACAGGCTTTCTCGGGCATCACAATGGCTGAACGATAAATCAAAAGTTTATAACGCTTTTGACTTTGCCGTTTTCAGACGACCTTTCGGGTTCAAATGCCTTCAATCGGCCGGCTGGTATCTTCATCTGCCGTTTCGTTTTCGTTTTTCCGATACTGCCCCGGCGAAATCCCGTATTGTTTTTTAAACGCTTTGCCGAAGTGCGTTTCGGATTGGAAACCGACGTTCAGCGCGACGGACAGGACGGAATCGGCGGTTTGCCGCAGCAGTACGGCTGCTTGGCGTAGGCGGATGAGGTTGACGAAGGCGTGGGGGCTGATGCCGGTTTGTTGTTTGAACAGGCGCATCAGTTGGGCGCGGGAGAGGTTGGCAAGCGCGGTCATTTTTTCGATGTTCCATTCGTCTTCGGGGCGGCTGACGACGGTTTGGATGAGTTGGCGCAGACGTTTGTCGCGCAGGCCGTTGAGTATGCCGCCCAAAGGCGCTTCTCCGCCTTGTTCGAGATGGGCGCGGACGATGAGGACGAGGAGTACGGAGGAAAGGGCGTTGACGATGGCGCGCGAGCCGGAAAGCGTGTGCGCGCTTTCATATTGCAACATGGAGATAAGGCATTGTAGCGAGGGATGGTCCATCTTGATGAGGACGGTTTCGGGCAGGTCGTGCATGATGTCAGCGTGTTCGTCGTATTCGAAGCGGGCGCAGAACAAATCGAGGCTTTTTTCGCCGCCGCTGCCTGAAGATTCGATGGTAAACGCGCCATCGTTGCTGATATGAATGGTATCGCCGCAGTTGTTGCAGTCCGCTTCGCTGCTGATGATGTGTTCCGCGCTGCGCGGGAAAAAAATAAGGTCGCCGGTTTGCAAGAGACGTGCTTCGGGTTCGCCTTCGATTTTGATGTAGCTTTCTCCGGCGACGACAAGGTGCGCGATGCCGTGTGCGCGTCTGCGTCCGTGCGGGGCGTACCATTTGTCGCGGAACAGGCATTGTATGTCCACGCTGCCGGTGATTTGCGCCAGTTCGATGAGTTTGTCCAAGGTGTCCATAAGTGTTTTTTGCAAGTGAATGAGATGATTTGACGATTATAATAGTCAAATTATTGCAATAATGCCATTCATCAGATGTAAAGATGGCGGATTAAATTAAAATTTGCCATGAAAGAGCAGCATCCTTCATATCAAACACATTGGAAAGGAAATCAAAATGTTTCAAAATTGGCCCGAACACACCGCACACGTTAAAAAATCATTCGGCGAGCTGGGTAAAAAACACCCGAAAATGCTGCAAGCCTACGGCGCGCTGGAACAAGCCGCCGCAGCCGAAGCATTGGATGCGAAAACCCGCGAACTGATTGCCATCGCCGTCGCCATCACTACCCGTTGCGAAAGCTGCATCAGCGTACACGCCGCCGCAGCCGCCAAAGCGGGGGCGACTGAAAGCGAAATTGCCGGCGCGCTGGCGACCGCCATTTCCTTGAACGCAGGCGCAGCCTACACTTATGCCCTGCGCGCTCTGGAAGCGGTTGACGCACAGCGTTGATTTTGTCTCAAAGGGTCGTCTGAAAACAACTCCCGTTTCAGACGACCCTGATTTATATGGAAGAAATTAAAAAAATGTGTATAAATAAAGAAGAATGTTATAAAAAATTTATTTTAAATGATCAGTTTATTAAGTTGTATAGAGGGATTAGTATCGATAAAGTCAAGAAAGACTTAAAAATTGAGGAAGAGGAAAATTGCGAAGAAGCTATATTAAATAATATATTTATGTTGGGATGTAAATCTAATTATTTTGCTGTTCAGAATCATTCTATTTCAACTAATATTGATGATAGTATATATAGACTCGTAGAAGATTCAGATGAGGAAGTTTTTAAAAAAATATTTAAAAAAATTCAGGAAGAAATCGCAAATAATAAAGATAAGTTTCAAATATTTTTTGATGGTAACAGAGAGTTTATTTCTTGGTTACAAGAATCCAGTAAACTTGAGATAGCTATAAATAATATCCAGAAATTAGAGCATAAAAATAAGATACTGATTAGAGATTATTATTTGGCAGTATTACATCAGTTTGAATCCCGAGAATATCATAAAAAATCGGCATTAATTTCAGCAACAACTGAGTATGGTGCAGCAAAATCTTTTATGAGAGGAAGGCTTAATGAACCTTTTAAAGGGGGAATTATTATACAATATATCTTACCTAAAGCTAGAATCCATGAGTTTGCCATTCCAAATTTTTTTCTTAAAAACTCAGATATAATTGAAAAATTGGAGGAAATGTCTCTTCCTGATATAAAACAACCGCCATATGAGGATGAAGAAGAATATTCCGTTAAAAGAGCTTTGTTCCCTCATTTTATTTTAAGTATTGATTTATATGACGAAAATATAAAAAAGTATAAAACAATCTACAATCCAGAAATATGTAAATGCAATATAGAAGAAGTTTTAAAATCAGGATTTTCTATAGATCAAGGTAATTTTGATGAGTTTATAAGGAAAGTTAGGTATAAATCTTATACTCAACAAGATAATGACGGAAATCTCAAGGAGGTAAACGTTGATTAGACAGAAAGATGAAATTAGAACGAATTAAGATTTGGAGGCTTAGTCGCTATTTTCCTAATCTAGACTACTTTGTTCTACTCACAGCCATTACTTAGACAGCTAGACATTGCTTTTTGCCGCCGAACCGTTTAGATTGATATTTTTGTTCAACCGTTTGGAGAAACGACCATGAAAAAATTGCTGACTGCCGCGCTGACTGCCGCCGCACTCGTCCTGCCTGCTGCCGTATCCTTTGCCGCGCCCGCCGCCAAAGCCGCTAGCGCGCAACCTGCCAAAGCTAAAGGCGTATGGATTGACGTACGTTCCGAAGAAGAATTCAAATCCGGCCACCTGCAAGGTTCGGTCAATATTCCGCACGACCAAATCGTCGAACGCATTAAAAGCGTCAGCCCCGACAAAAACGCGCCCGTCAACCTCTACTGCCGCAGCGGCCGCCGTGCCGAAGCCGCGCTTACCGAGTTGAAAAAAGCAGGCTACACCAACGTAACCAACCACGGCGGTTACGAAGACTTGGTGAAAAAAGGTTTGAAATAACCAGCAACAAGGTTGTCTGAAACATTTCAGACGACCTTTTATCTAAGGAAAAACATGAAACCGATACGCACCTTCGCCGCAGCCGCCATCCTCGCCGCCCTGACCGCCTGCGCTTCACACGGCGGCGATGCCGCCCGACAACCCGATTCCCGACAAAGTTCAGCCATGAATCAAACCCATACCGCCGTCAGCAAATACAGCTTCGACGATACCGTCCGCCGCTTGGAAACCGCCGTTAAAGAAAAAGGCATGACCGTGTTCGCCGTCATCGACCACCAAGCCGCCGCACGCCAAAGCGGTTTGGATATGCAGCCCGCCAAAGTCATCGTCTTCGGCACGCCCAAAGCCGGTACGCCGCTGATGCAAAAAGACCCCGCCTTCGCCCTGCAACTGCCGTTGCGCGTCCTCGTTACCGAAACCGACGGCGCAGTCCAAGTCGTATTCAACGACACGCGCGCGCTGGTGTCGGGCAGCAAAATCGAGTTTGCCGAAGTGGAAAACACGCTTGCCAATGCTGAAAAGCTCATCCGTAAAACGGTAGCGGAATAAGGATAAGCCAAATAATCGAAAGGTCGTCTGAAACCGAAAAAAGGTTTCAGACGACCTTTTACAAAATAATGTGCTGAGGTCGTCTGAAAAATTGTTCGACGACATCGGCACATTATTTTTTAAGACAACTCAGTTCCCAAGCTTTTTTCGGTTGCGGCAGGATTAGATTTGAGCGGGTATATCTATTACGCGGGCGAAAACGCATCCGAATAGAAGGTTGTCTCAGGCAGGCTGCATTGCGCGGTCAACACGGATTTCGCGCTTTCAGTCATGGCGACGGAACCGCAGACATAAACTTCGTAACCGCTCAAGTCAGGGTAATCTTGTGCGGCAGCAGTTTGGACGTATCCTTTTTCGCCTTGCCAGCCCTCATCGGCTTTTGAAAGGACGGGGGTGAAGCGGGCGTTTTTCAGACGACCTGTCAGCTCTTGCGCTTCTTCGAGTGCGTACAAATCATCTTGGTGACGCGCGCCCCAGTAGAAATGGACGGCGCGGCTGCTGTCTTGGCGGATAAGGTCGAACAGGATGCTGCGGATGGGGGCATAGCCTGTACCGGTTGCCAAAAGGATGATAGGTTTGCCGCTGTCTTCTTGCAAGGTAAACGAACCGAGCGGGCCTTTGATGCGGACGATGCCTTTTTCTTTGATTTTGGGTTCGCTGCCGAAAATCATTTCCGAGCAGACGCCATTTTCGCGCCTGCGGATGTGCAGTTCCAAAATGCCTTCTTGGTCGGGGGAATTGGCGATGGAGTAGCTGCGGCTGACGTTACCCGGCAGCAGTAAATCAATGTATTGCCCGGCGTAGAAAGCAAACGGCGGGGCTTTGGGCAGGGCAAGTTTTAGGAGGGCGACATCGTGTTTGAAAACCATGCTTTCGATACGGGCAGGCAGGGTGCGGACGGGGAGGGCGTTGGTGTTGTAACCGGGGATGTTGATGCTGATGTCGCTTTGCGCGGTGGTGCAGCACATCAAAATCTTGCCTTGCGCTTTTTCTGCTTCGGATAAGGCCTGTTCCGAGTGTTCGCCCATTTGAATATCGCCGCTGACCAGTTCGGCTTTACATTGTCCGCAGGCACCGCTTTTGCAGGAATGGGGCAGATTGAGGTTCTGACGGACGGCAGCGGCTAAAACGGTTTCGCCGTCGTTGGCGGTAAAGGTGGTTTGGTCGGGTAGGGTAATGGTGTGGGTCATGGCTTGGTGTGGTTGGAATAGATTAAGTTAAAAGGTCGTCTGAAAAATCAGCTTTCAGACGACCCCCGTTTTTGGAAGACAGTCTACAACGGATAACGGCAGCCGATATAGCCCTTATCTGAATCACCCCTTAGTACATCTGCTTTAAAGACAGCAGCAAAGCCAAAATATTTCCATATCTTAGATTTTTTATTGGGATCTGTTATCGATTTTTCGACAGCAGGCACATCATAGCCCAATGTATCCAGTTTTTTAGGTGTCGTTTTGGAAGTGATATCTTGTCCCATTGGCTGTTGCGTCAGCTCTTGAAGGTCTTCCTGATATTTCTGACGGTATAGTGAATGCAATTTGGGATATCGTGTCCAATCAATTTCCAAATAGATAGCATTGTTGCGAATAGCGACATACTGCCCTTCTACTTCTTTTCCATCTAAGGGGTTGGCAAGACGCACCTTAAATGGCAAGCGGTAACGGTAAGTAATATTGTCGATTTCATTGACAAAACGTCCTACATTTTCTCCTGCACGTTCATTTGGATCAAGATAGCCGGTGAAATTTTCCGGAATCCAAAGCGAAAAATCCAACGATGAAACCTTGCAATGCAATACATCCTGCACTGTTTGGGGAGTAAAAGGCTGAGGACGATCGGCGTAATTTTTTGCAAATAAGGAAGCTGTTGCCAGCAATAGCACTACAGATAATATTATTTTCATCTTATTCCTTGATTCGTAATGTTTTGAAGACTGGCTGAAAACTAAGCTTTAACCTATCCTCTGCTTTCAGACGACCTGGTAAGACTGGCTGAAAACACATGATTGATTTTCAGGTTCATCGATTGCTGTTCTTTGTTCAGACGCCCATGTACTTCCCAGCAATGCAACCCACAAAACTATAATTTTAGCAATTTTCAGAAAATGCTCCGAAGAAGACACTTTGCAATTTCAGTTTCAACGGGAATTTGATTGATAAAACCGTATAGGTGGCTATACATAACTGCGTGTGCGCGCCAAATCCGTTATCAGAAGGGGATTGTCAACACGCATTTTGTCGATCAGCTCTTTGCAGCGGGCGGTTGAAGGTTCTTGCCACAACCAATCCAGTTCGGATTGGGTCAGACCAACCATCTGCAGAAAATCGACTTTGCCATTCGGTGTATCAATGGCAGGCAGTTTGGGATCAGGAACAAAAGCGATACCGACTAAAGCGGTTTCAGTATCACTTCGAATGGGACTGTTGGTAGGAATAAAGTGATAGGGTTCGAACCATTTTTTGTTCTCAAAAACATAGCGGGCTAAGTTATTCATCAGGTTGATAGCCCAAAATGGTTCGTGCGGCGTGCCGCTGTCGGAAGCCGGGTCAAGTTTGCAAGGTGTGATACGGAAGGTAAATTCGAAGCCCCACTTGCTGAATTCGGCATCAGCAGTTTCTGGAGAAAAGTAAAGCTCACTCATGCCGTAGGAGATGATGTGGCGGTGTGGTGTTTGTTTATTACAGTCATAGATACTGGTGCCATCCAATGGGTCTTCTCCACCCATCCAGTATTTGATGATACTGCCGTAATGACGCGGTTCAGTTTCACCATAAAGCTTTTCGAGTTCGGCATCAATGGCATCCCAGCCGACGGATTGGTCTTCGGAGAAAGTTTCGCGGTATTCTTGCTCGGTCATGTTTTATCCTTGTTTAATTCAATAATTTTAATATCTACCAAGATCTTTAGCACATTAAATTGGAACAGGACCTAATATTAGGGAAGGTTGCATGAAAGTGTTGTTGAATTTATCAGCTTAAATTACAGATTCTAGTTGGCTTAAAGGCTGCCTGAAAACCATTTTACCGTTTTCAGACAGCTTTGGATTCGGATTTCAAGTGCAACACTAGTGTATCAGTGGTTTGAACAGATT
>JUNU01000016.1 GCA_001067655.1 Neisseria lactamica | reverse complement strand
TTGAGCTAAGGCGAGGCAACGCCGTACTGGTTTAAAGTTAATCCACTATAAAAGACAGCTGCAAGAAACCTGTTTGATGTTTATACAAAAAGGTCGTCTGAAAACCTGTAATTCAAGTTTTCAGACGACCTATTGCTTATCCGTATCGAATTATTTGCCGGCTTTCACGCCCTGCCATTGGCGGACCATGAATTTCAAAATGGTGGGCTGGATAGGAACCATGATGAAGCTGTTTTTCAAATCTTCTTCGCTTGGGAAAATGGTGCGGTCGTCTTTGAACTCGGCTTCCATCAATTCGCGTGCGGGTTTGCTGGAAGGGGCGTAGGTGACGAAATTGCCGTTTTTCGCGGCGACTTCGGGGTCGAGAAAGTCGTTGATGTATTTGTGGGCGTTGGCGACGTTCTTCGCATCTTTCGGAATGACGAAGGAGTCCACCCAAATCCCCACGCCTTCTTTGGGCATCATGACGCGGATTTTTTCTTTGCCGCCTGCTTCCTCGGCGCGCCGTCTGGCGATGTTCAAGTCGCCGCCGAAACCGATGGTGACGCAGGTATCGCCGCGCGCCAAGTCGTCGATGAAGCCGGACGAGGTGAAGCGTTTGATGTTGGGACGGTTTTTCTTGAGCAGTTCGGTTGCCGCTTTGATGTCTTCGGTATTGTTGCTGTTGGGATTTTTACCCATGTAGTTCAACACCATAGGATAGATTTCCGCCGCGCTGTCCAAGTAGCTGATGCCGCATTGTTTGAGCTTGGATGTGTATTCGGGGTTGAACACCAAATCCCATTGGTTGTCCGGCAGTTTGTCCGTGCCCAAGGCTTTTTTCACGCGCTCGGTATTGATGGCGAAGGTATTGGTTCCCCAATAAAACGGAACGGCGTATTCGTGGCTCGGATCGACGCCTTCCATCAGTTTCATCAATTCGGGATTAAGGTTTTTATAGTTGGGAATCAGGGATTTATCGATTTTTTGATAAGCCCCCGCCTTAATCTGCCTACCGACAAAGGTATTGGACGGTCCGACGATGTCGTAGCCCGATTTTCCGGTCAATACTTTACTTTCCAGCGTCTCATCGCTGTCGTACACGTCGTAAGTTACCTTGATACCGTTTTTCTTTTCAAAATCGGCAACGGTTTCAGGATCGACGTATTCCGACCAGTTGTAAATCCTCAATACATTTTGGTTTCCCGCCTGATCCGCTTTGTCGGAGGTATTCTTGTCCGAACCTCCGCAGGCGGCGAGCATGACGGAGGTCAGGGCGATGAGTGGCAGATGTTTGGTCATTATCATTCCTTGCATATCGGGCGGAAGGGAAAGTAAGGGATTATAAATCAGGCACGCACTATCTGATAGCAATTTCCATTATATTGATAGTCCGAAGGTCGTCTGAAAGTCCCTGATTCAATAGCTAGAAACAAGGTTTTGCGGTAATATAGCACCCATTTTCTTTTCACAATTACATACGGCCGGGAAGGTCGTCTGAAACCTTTTCAATAGAGACATCGAAACATCATGAAAACCTCCGAACTACGCCAAAAATTCCTAAAATTCTTCGAATCCAAAGGCCACACCATCGTCCGCTCTTCCAGCCTCGTGCCGCACGACGACCCGACACTGCTGTTCACCAACGCCGGTATGAATCAGTTTAAAGACGTGTTCCTCGGCTTCGACAAACGCGCCTACAACCGCGCCACCACCGCGCAAAAATGCGTACGCGCAGGCGGCAAGCACAACGACTTGGAAAACGTTGGCTACACCGCCCGCCACCACACTTTCTTCGAAATGATGGGCAACTTCTCCTTTGGCGACTACTTCAAACGCGATGCGATTCATTTTGCTTGGGAATTTTTGACTTCTCCCGAATGGCTGAACCTGCCCAAAGACAAACTCTTGGCAACCGTGTATGCCGAAGACGACGAAGCCTACAACATCTGGCTGAACGAAATCGGTATGCCTGCCGAGCGCATCGTCCGCATCGGCGACAACAAAGGCGCGAAATACGCGTCCGACAACTTCTGGCAGATGGGCGATACCGGTCCCTGCGGCCCGTGCTCCGAAATTTTCTACGACCACGGCGAAGAAATCTGGGGCGGCATTCCGGGCAGTCCTGAAGAAGACGGCGACCGCTGGATTGAAATTTGGAACTGCGTGTTCATGCAGTTCAACCGCGACGAGCAAGGCAACATGAACCCGCTGCCCAAGCCGTCCGTCGATACCGGCATGGGCTTGGAGCGCATGGCGGCCGTAATGCAGCACGTCCACAGCAACTACGAAATCGACCTGTTCCAAGACCTGCTCAAAGCCGTTGCCCGCGAAACCGGCGCGCCGTTCAGCATGGACGAACCCAGCCTGAAAGTCGTTGCCGACCACATCCGCTCTTGCTCCTTCCTGATTGCCGACGGCGTGATGCCGTCCAACGAAGGCCGCGGCTATGTACTGCGCCGCATCATCCGCCGCGCCGTGCGCCACGGTTACAAACTCGGTCAGAAACAGGCGTTTTTCTACAAACTCGTGCCCGATTTGGTGAAAGCGATGGGCGGTGCATATCCCGAGTTGAAAGAAAAACAAACGCAGATTATGGAAGCCCTGCGCGCGGAAGAAAGCCGCTTCGGCGAAACGCTGGAAAAAGGCATGGGTTTGTTTAACCAAGTGTTCAACGGCATGAAATTCCTGAAACTGGAAAGCCTGCTGCCGCAAGATGGTGCGGGCAAACCGTTGGCATTGAAAACCGCAGAGGGTGTGGAATTTACCGCCGCTTCCCGTGCCGCTCCAGGCAAAAAGCAAATCGTTATCCGTCCCCGAGTTTCAGGCAGCCTGAACGAAGGCATGTATATCGATTTGCAGGCTGCTTTGGAAACTGCCCATATTCCCGACGCGGAAAAACCGTTTGCCGAAGCCTTGAATGCCTATTTGATGGACAACATTGCCAACAGCAAACTCGTTATCGGCGGCGAACACATCTTCAAACTCTACGACACCTACGGCTTCCCCTACGACCTGACCGCCGACATGGCGCGCGAATTGGGTATCGATTTGGATGAAGAAGGCTTCAACCGCGAAATGGAAGCCCAACGCGCCCGCGCCCGCGCTGCGCAAAACTTCAAAGCCAACGCACAACTGGACTACACAGGCGCGGACACCGAGTTTACCGGCTACGAAAAACGCAGCCAAGACACCAAAATCATCGCCTTATATAAAGGCAGCGAAGCCGTGGACGAACTCCAAGCAGGCGAAGCCGGCGTGGTCGTTCTGGAACAAACCCCGTTCTACGCCGAAAGCGGCGGCCAAGTCGGCGACGTAGGCTTTATCTTCGCAGGCGAAAACCGCTTCCGCGTGGAAGACACGCAGAAAATCAAAGCCGCCGTACACGGACAATTCGGCGCAGTCGTATCAGGCCGTCTGAAAGTCGGCGATGCCGTATCCGCCGAAATCGACAACGACATCCGCAACAGCATCATGCGCAACCACAGCGTTACCCACCTGATGCACAAAGCCCTGCGCGATGTTTTGGGCACGCACGTCGAACAAAAAGGCAGCCTGCAAAACGCCGAGCTGACCCGCTTCGACATCTCCCACACGCAAGGCATCAGCGCGGAAGAAATCGCCGAAGTCGAACGCCGCGTCAACGCCGCGATTATCGCCAACGTGCCCGTCAAAGTCGAAACCATGTCCATTGAAGACGCGCAAAAATCAGGCGCAGTCATGCTCTTCGGCGAAAAATACGGCGACTTCGTCCGCGTCATCACCATGGGCGACTACTCCATCGAACTGTGCGGCGGCACCCACGTCGCCCGCACCGGCGACATCGGCTTCTTCAAAATCATCAGCGAAGGCGGCATCGCCGCAGGCATCCGCCGTGTAGAAGCCATCACAGGCCAAGCCGCGCTGGCATGGGCGCAAAACCAAGAAAGCCTGATGAAAAACATCATCGCCGAAGTCAAAGCCCAAACCGAAAAAGACGTACTCGCCAAAATCCAAGCCAACGCCGCAAACACCAAAGCCTTGGAAAAAGAGTTGGCAAAAGCCAAAGCCGAACTCGCCGTCCACGCAGGCGCCAAACTCTTGGACAACGCAAAAGACTTGGGCGCAGCCAAACTCGTCGCCGCCCAAATCGAAGCCGACGCAGCCGCCCTGCGCGAAATCGTTACCGATTTAACCGGCAAATCCGACAACGCCGTGATTCTTTTGGCAGCAGTAAACGACGGCAAAGTCTCCCTGTGCGCCGGCGTATCTAAACCGCTGACAAACAAAGTGAAAGCCGGCGACTTAGTTAAATTCGCAGCCGAACAAGTCGGCGGCAAAGGCGGCGGCCGCCCCGACTTGGCACAAGCCGGCGGTAGCGATGTGGAGAAACTGCCCGCGATGATTGAGAGCGTGAAAGATTGGGTCGGCGCGAAGCTGGCTTGATAATAAGGAAGGCAGCCTGAAAGGTTTTCAGGCTGCCTTTTTATTTTTCTTCTAATTCTTTTAATTTTTTTTTGTATATCTTTCTCTATTTCCGATAAAGAATATATGTTTGATTGTAGTCTTAATACTGCATTTTCAGGCTTCCATTCAATAACTTTTCCCTTGTCTTTTCTAATGATTTCACTACCATAACCTTGTGATATAGAGAATAAATCAAGAAAACTACGAGGTCCAACTCCAACAAATGGATTAAAGTTTAATTTATTTGGTTCCGTTTTATGGTTTTTTAATGTCATTGAATCTTTCCACAATTCTAGAGCTTTACTCTTAGGATAAGGTTCTATAAAAAATACTTCCTTGATTCCTGCTGCTACAATATGTTTTGCACAATTATGACATGGAAAAGTAGTAACAAAAATTGATGTTCCTACAGTAGAGTTATTTGTTCTCCCACAAGATAAAATTGCATCCATTTCAGCATGAACCACTCTTCCATACTCAGTAATATCTTTCAATGAACTCTTAGATACGATATCCCTAAGTTTTATCTTATTTTCCTTGTGTTGTTTATTTTCCTCATTAAAAAATGAATTAAATTCATGAATTATTTTTTCTGATATTTCGTTTATAATTTTCTGTTTTTCAATTTGATTGGAATCAAATCCAATTTGATAGTCTCTACCATATTCTATATCATATATTTCACCATTTTTTTCATTGTATTCAGGCCAGTACTGGCCACCACCAAATTTAGGAATATCGTTTGCACCTGTAGCTATGATATTTCTATCCTTGCTAATTACAGCACCAACTTGTCGAGATAAGTCAGCAGATCTCAAACTTGAAATATATGCCATATACATTGAGAACTCATTAGCTGTTGGAGTAATATAAGGATGTCCAAATATCAAATTTAAAAACCTTTTGCATGAATTTTTTATATGTTCATTTGTTTTATTATCAAATTTTATAAAATAATCAGCTAAATGAAAGGCATCTCGCGTGTGTTGACCATAATCATTATTTTCCCCTTCATCTCTCTCCATGAGTTTTATTGCCTGTTCTGATGTCATACCTATTCCATTTATTAAAACATCTTCACGAATTTCTTTTGATTCATATAGTGATATTTGATAGAAATTTTTATTGTATATTTCTCTAAGGAATTTTATTTCTTCATCATGCTTTAGTGAGTTTATAATAAAAGCTATTCTTTTTATTCCCGAGCTTTCTTTTCTTTTTTGAGCAATTAAATTAACTACCTTAAGAGCTAAATAATTATTATTAAATTCTCTTCTTAATTCATTACCATGATCCATCAAAGTTTTATATCTATCAAATTGATTTTCATAGATCTCATTGTTTCTCTCTAAAAACTCTTTTGATATGTGAATTTCTTCTACTTTGTAATTAAATTCATCTATTAGTATTGAGTTTAATATATTTGATAATGGCTTTAACCTACTACCTACAGCTCCAACTAATCCAATAACTAAAAACTCATTTTTTTCGTTTAGGGAATCTGGTTTCATTATTTATCCTCGCAATAATTTTGGAAAAATTTAATTATAAAGTATATTTGTAAGTTCCCCAATAGTAAGGAGTTGTATTTTCCGCCAAAACGGCGAATGTACCGACCGTTACGGCAAGCGCGGCAGCCAGCAAGCGTAGGTTGGGTTGATAAACCCAACACTTTTCAGGTAGCCCTCTTAAAGGCTACCTGAAAAAATACATCGACAAGGCAAGCCGTAGCCTGCATTCCCACAAACCGTGTGCGTGGCTATGCCACACACCCTACCTCTGCGGGCGATGCAAACCTTAAGATTGAGGTGTAGGGTGTGTGGTACGCACGCACGCGGTTGGTTTTCGTTGTTTCTAACTGATTCCAAACCATGTCGTAATACAGCCGGTAGCAAGGGGGGATTTGGTCTAATCCAACAAAACTTAATATCAAAGGTCGTCTGAAAAATAATTTTCAGACGACCTCTCTATCGAAAGCAGCCTACACTTTCAAAAATCGAAGTGCAGGCTGCTTTTCACGATGATTGGAAAAAACGCGCAATATTTTTATACTGTACATCATGTAGCAGGCCGTACCTGCTCTCCTGCCGACTTATTGACTGAACGAACAGGAATAACATGCAGAACCCCTCTTCAGAAAAACCGACAGCCGGCTATTCGCATCCGTGGCAATACTTTCTGCTGGTGTACACTTTGAGTGCGCCGTTTTGGCTGCTGTCTTTATTTCTCAAACACAGTCCCCTACCTGATAATCTGCCGCTGACCGACATCGGCGCGGCACTCACTCCGACGGTTGCCGCCGCGTTGCTGCGTTACCGCGAGGGTGGAATGGCAGCGGTGCGCAGCTTGTTTGGACGTGTGTTTGATTACGGGCGGATAAAGCATTCTGCCTATTTTTGGACGGCAATACTGATTTTCCCTTTACTTTATCTGCTGACTTATGCCGCGATACGCCAAACAGGACAAACCATACCTGCTTTATCCGTATCGTTTGCGCCGCTTGCCGGTGCGTTCTTCATGTTCTTTATTGCGGCAATTGCCGAAGAATTGGGCTATGCCGCCTACGCTACGGAAAGTCTGCAACGGCGTTTTACCCCGCTCATTACGGCGCTGATTATCGGGGTGCCGTGGGCGTTGTGGCACTTGCCGTCCATGATTACCGTGGGGCAGTCTGCCGAACTGATCGCATGGGGGCTGGCAGGGACGGTTGCCGTGAGGATTATTTATGTATGGCTGTATAACGGCAGCGGCGGTTCGGTGTTTGTATTGATTGCGTGCCACACGGTTGCCAATACAGCGCGCACAGGCTTTCCGGGCGGACGGGTGGCATATGAAAACGGCGACGGCATGATCCCATACGGAATTATCATCATTGCGGCGGTAATTGTGATGGGTTTTTGGCGTAAGGCGATGTGTTTACCTGATAGCAATCAAGTGTAGCTTGAGTCATGTCCCAACGAAACTTAGTATCAAAGGTCGTCTGAAAACTATTTTCAGACGACCTCGTGTTTTGATTTCAATACCCTGATGGCTTCACAGGGATGGTTTTGTATATAAGAACGAAAATTTGTTTTTCGATAAACTATATTGAAAGTTAATTTTCATACATATTTCATATTAATTAAATCACTTAATACATTATTAATCAGTAAAGGCATAAACAAAAACGGACTCTGAGTAATCAGAATCCGTTTTTCTGCCAAAGGTATCGTATTATTTGGCTTCTTCTTTAGCTGCTTCAGCAGCGTCTTTTGCTTCTTCTTTAGCATCGGCAGCTGCTTCTTTAGCGTCTTCTGCTGCTTCTTTAGCTTCTTCTGCTTTATCTTCAGGAGATGCAGCCGGAGCGTTGCCTTTCAACGCATCCAACGATGTTTTACAAGTAGCATCACGTTGGTCAGCAGGCAAGTTTTTCAAAGCTTCTTTGGTTTGTTCGAATGATTTTTGCATCATATCTTTTGTAGCTGCATCGACGTTTTTAGTAGCGTCAGCAAAAGCTTTTTCATATTCATCACAAACAGCAGAAGAACCACCACCACATGCTGACAAAGACAGAGCGGCCAACAAAGTTGCCAATAAAGCTGATTTTTTCATGAGTCTCTCTTTTTGAATCTTGGTTAAAAAAGAAATTGTATGTTAAACCATTCCCGTGGAGTGTCAAGCATAGTCATTTTATTTCCCTGACTTAAATCATGGGATTAGGCGAAATTAGGACGGTTTGAAAGAAAAAAGTTAAGTAATGAATACCGTGACTAAGGAATATTTTTTTATGGATAGGTTGGCTAATTCCCTTTTATTTTAAAGGGTTAATTCATTTTTGCTGTTGTTTGAATTAATGCGGCATAGAGGGGTTTAAACCATGATATTTAACTTGGTAAAATAACTTCAAAATCGGTTAAATCACGGTAATTTAAGCTGTTTTTGGATGGGGTGCAATTAAATTTTATATGCCATATTAAATGTATTTTGAATATAGACAATTTAGTTAATTATTTTTGAGGAGTAGGGTAATTAAAGTATATTGAATTATCTATAAACTATAGCATTAGTAAGATAACTTGCCATATAGTTATGCTGTTTGTTTTTTATTTATTGTCTTCCTTTATTGACTAAAAAGTTCAGGCAGTCTGAAAGACATTTTTCAGACTGCCTGAGCTTTTTGTTTACTGCTACTTATCTTGCTGCCACACCCGATATGAACGAATGGCTAAAAACAGGCAGACAATCTAGGCAACGCCTAGTAGAAAGCCCCTACGTCTGCTACGCCGAACTCGTTAAATAGCCAGGCGGCTGCACGACCTTTGCGATAAGCATGTTCGGCATCAACCAAGTGTACCTTACCGTCTTGCGTAAGATACTAGCTCAATGCGGGCAATACGATGAGCGCAAGCGGGTTTTGCAGCAGTTTTCGCAGATTGGCGTTCATGTTTTTTTACACAATCCCTTTTTTCTCCAGATAGCTTTCGTAATCGCCCAGATAGTGTTCGTAGCCGCCCTTGCCGTCCAGCTCGATAATCTGGGTAGCGAGCGAGGAGACGAACTGACGGTCGTGCGACACGAAAATCAGTGTGCCGTTGTATTTTTCCAGCGCCATGTTCAGCGATTCGATGCTTTCCATGTCCATGTGGTTGGTGGGTTCGTCCATAATCAGCACATTGGGTTTCAGCAGCAGGAGTTTGCCGTAGAGCATACGGCCTTTTTCGCCTCCGGAGAGAACCTGCACTTTTTTCACCACGTCGTTGCTGCCGAAGAGCAAACGCCCCAAAGTGCCGCGGATGACTTGTTCGTCGTCGCCTTCATGCCCCCATTGGCGCATCCATTCGCTCAGGTTCATATCGACATCGAAGTCGTTTTCATGGTCTTGCGGATAATAGCCGACGTTGGCTTTTTCTGCCCATTTGATGGTGCCTGCATCGGGGGCGATGCCTTCGGCGTATTCGGGATTGAATGCACCTGCGAGAAGTTTCAGCAGGGTGGATTTACCCGCGCCGTTGGGGCCGATGATGGCGAGTCGCTGACCTGCTTCAAGGATGAAGCTCAGGTTTTTGAACAACTGAGTTTCAAAGCGTTTTGCCAAGTTTTCGACTTCCACCGCCTGACGGTGCAGCTTGGCTTTTTCATCGGCTTCAAAGCGGATATACGGGTTTTGGCGGGTGGAAGGTTTGACTTCGACCATCTCGGCTTTGATTTTGTCTGCCTGTTTCAGACGGCTGGTTGCCTGACGGGCTTTGGATTTGTTGGCGGAGAAGCGGGCGACGAACTCTTGCAGCTCTTGCAGTTTCTCTTTTGCCTTGGCGTTGTCCTTCAGGGCGCGTTCGCGCGATTGGGCGGAAGCGAGCATGTAATCATCGTAGTTACCCGGGTAGATGGTGATGGTGTTGTAGTCCAAATCCGCCATGTGCGTGCAGACTTCGTTCAAAAAGTGACGGTCGTGCGAGATGATAATCATGGTGGAGTCGTATTGGTTCAACACGCCTTCCAGCCAGCGGATGGTGTTGATGTCCAAGTTGTTGGTCGGCTCGTCAAGCAACAACACATCAGGTTTGGAGAACAGGGCTTGCGCCAGCAATACGCGCAGCTTGAAGCCTGGGGCGACTTCCGCCATGGTCGCATTGTGCAAATCTTCGGAAATGCCTACACCGCTCAACAGTTCGGCAGCGCGCGCTTCGGCGGTGTAGCCGTCGTATTCGGCGAACTTGGCTTCCAGTTCGGCGGCTTTCATGTAGTCGTCTTCGGTGGCTTCGGGGTTGGCGTAAATCGCGTCGCGTTCGGTCATTGCCGCCCACATTTCGGTGTGCCCCATCATCACCACGTCCAGCACGCGCATGTCTTCGTAGGCAAACTGGTCTTGGCGCAGCTTACCCAAGCGCACGCCGTTTTCAATCGCGACTTCGCCCGCAGTCTGTTCCAAATCGCCGCCGAGGATTTTCATGAAGGTGGATTTGCCCGAACCGTTCGCGCCGATCAAGCCGTAGCGGTTGCCTTCGCCGAACTTGACGGATACGTTTTCAAACAGCGGCTTCGCGCCGAACTGCATGGTAATGCCGTTGGTAGAAATCATTATTGGTAAAACCTTTATAAATATAGATAAACAGGGTGTTATAATCGCCGGCGATTGTAGCATATTTTGTATAGGTCGTCTGAAACGGGGGCGGAGGAAATGGAAACCGAAAAAATCTATTACGCCGTGATTATTCTGTTGTGCGCCGCATCTATGTTGCTCAGTCCGTTCTTCTATATCCGCCGCACACGTTCGGGCGCAGAATTGCGCCACGCGCCTAGGCAATGGAAGCCGATTATTATTGCCAATTTGGTGATGATCATTGCTTTGGTGGTGTGGTGGATATGGTTTTGATGATTTGATGAAAGGTATAACAATGAATAAATTGATTTTAAGCACATTACTGCTCGCATTTTCAGCCGTAGCAACGGCATCTCCCGTATTTGAATGTATCGACAAATCGGGGCGTAAAACCTATACGCAGACCGGTGGCAAAAATTGCAAACCGGGCAATATCGGCAGACCTTCGGTTTATACCTCCGCCGCACCGTCTGCACACTCGGCATCAACAAGCACTGCTTCAAGAAACGCTCCTTCCGAACAAATGCCGCCTCCGCCAGCCGGAGCCATGTCCGGTTCATCTTCAGCGCAAAACGAATTGGCTCAGGCACAGAAAAATCTGGAAGAGGGCAAACAGGTCCGTTATGGCAACGAGCGCAACTATGCCCGCTATCAAGAACGGATTAAGGGCTTGGAAAATCAAGTGAAAGCTGCGCAGGATCGGGTCAATGCAGCAGGCGGCATGGTGGATGAAGCCGGAATGATGATTGAGCATTAACAACTGAAAAGGCATCAATAAAAGGTCGTCTGAAAACCAGTAAGACAAATCTATTTTGTCCAAACTGTGTTTTCAGACGACCTCTTCGGTTTATTGGTCTAACTTGACCGTATATTCCAGCGCTTTGTAAGGTTTTAATGTGCTTGAAATATAACCGTTTTCAGGACGGCGGACGTAATCGAGATAATCCTGCATGGCGGGAGAGAAGCCTTCCACATCGTCTACGGCGATGACCGCGCGGGCGGCAAGATTAGGTTCCAGCAGTTTGAACACGGGGAATACCAAATCCGGCCAGCCGTCGAGTAAGACAAAATCGGGGCGGATGTCTAAGTCTTTTAAGGTTTCCAGCGCATTGCCTTCGCGAAGTTCGATGTAGTCTTCCAAACCGGCTTCTTGGAAATGTTTTCTCGCCGCTGCGGCTTTGTGCGGCAGATATTCGCAAGTGATGACGCGTCCGCCGTTGCGCTTGGCGGCTGCAGCAAGATACAGCGTCGAAATACCGTAGGAAGTTCCAAACTCAACAATGTTTTTTGCACCCGATGCCAAAGCCTGCATATACAGAAATTTGCCTTGCTGCGGTGCGATGGGGATGTATTTGTCTTCGTAAAAACTTTCATTTTCCCCCGTCCAATCCAGCCCTTTACCCAACAGCTTGAAAATCTTGGGTAGAAAGTGGAAAAACATTTGCCTGTTTTGCTTTAAGGCTTGGGTGTAGAGCCGCAGCAAAACAGCTTCAGCTTGAGGCTCTTGCAGAAAAGCAAACATTTTTGGTGCCAGCTTGGGCATGGGCTTTCTCCTTTTCAGTTCAAATCCTCTATATCGCTACAATCTTGCCACAGCTTTGCTTTTCAGACGACCTTTATCTCTCAATTCGTCTCTATGATTGTTAAAGAAACGGGCTTTTCACTTAATAAAAAACGTCGTCTGAAAATACGGCTTGAGCAAAATCTGCTGTGCCTGTTTTCAGACGACGTTGTTCTTGAGATTGTGTACAGCGGGTACGGTTGCGTCCTTCTTTACGCCCATACCGACCGGAAATCCTGTTTTTGAATGGAAATCTGTCTGAAAAGAAAACAGGCTTTCAGGCAGGTATTTCGTTAAGCGTTGAGAAATTCGAGCAGATGTTGTCCGCCGACTTTTAGTGCTTCCAAAAATACGTTGACTTTCTGCTGTTGGTTTTTGGTGTGGCTTACCGTATAGAGCCAGCCTTCGGGCGTGATGGTGTAGTTGATGCCCAAGCCGCCAACCGAGGTGGGGGCAAAGGCGAAGTTTACTACCGTGCTGTTGTCGCTTACGGTTGAGGTAGAGAGGAAGTCGGTGGTAAAGGTCTCATAGCCTTCGTCTTTAAAAAAGACTGGCTGGCTGTTGGTTTTGGCTGCCATCAGTTTCAAACCGAGCAGATGGCGGTTGGCGCCTTGACCGAGTTTGCTGGCTTTGATACGGGCTTTGTGTTCGGCAAGCGCGGCATCCAGCGCTTCACGGGACGGTTTTTCCTGCAATAAGGTGCTGACGAAAACCAGAGATTCGTTGGAAACGGGGCGCACGCATTCGGTACGGCCGTTTTTGAAGTGGCTCACGTCAACGGCTTCGTATGTGTTGCGGACGCTGCCGTAGGTGGTAAGTTGGGCGTATTGCAGGAGGAACTGCATCAACGCATCCTGGCTCACGCCTTGGGGAATGGTTAAGCCGTTGAACGGGATGGTAACGCTGGTAACGTGCATCTGGTCGGCCTGTTTGGCATAGTTTTGCTGCCATTGTGCCCAGTTTTTCAGCAAGTTGGCATCTAACTGCCATTCGTAGCGGTGGACGGCAGGGCGGGTTTTCTTGCCGCCGCGTGCGGCCAGTTTGGCAGCGGCGAGGGTAACGATGCCTTTGAGGGCGCCGCCGTCTGCCCAAGTGTGTTCGCAATGCAGATACAGGCGCTTGGTGCGGGTGTTGTAGCAATAGGTGGTGGGTTTGTAGCACCAAACGTTTTGCTTGGGTTGGAACGTGGTTTGCGCCAAATCGCTGTCGGCATCGAGGTCTTCGCTGCTGATGCTGATGTGGAACAGGTCTTGTTCGATGTGTTCCAGCAGGCGGGTGTTGTCGTCATGCTGTTGCAGGGCTTGGTACACGCGGGCGGTTTCGTTGCCGCCCAAGTAGCAGGGTACGGCTACCGGATATTTGTTTTGATGGGTATCGGAAAGGATTTCTTCAAATGCCTGTCTGAACGCATCGGGATGATAGGCTTCAAATTGTTCGTCGAGCGCGGCAATGCGGTAGTAGAAACCGTTGTGCAACACGCCGATGTGGCGGCTGCCATTCGGTGAAAAGTGGAAGCCGTCGACTTCTTTTTGCGGCACGCGCGCGGCACCTTGCAAAATTTTCCATTGCTCCATGCATACGGGCGTACCTTGCGGGGTTTGCGGCACGGGAATGCGCTGATGGTAATAATCAGCGCATACCGCAGCCAATGCCGATGCCCACTCCGCCAAATCCTTACCCTGAGTTTGGATGTTGAAACCTACGTTGCTGGCTAAAGGCAGCGGAGTGCGCACACGCAGATAGCTGTCGAGCCAGGCGTCGATCAACCAACTCGTTTCGACTTCTGCTGCAAATTGCTGCAATGCGGCTTGCAATTCTTTGCCTTTGCGCGATTCGAAATTGCGGGTGGTCGCTGCGGTTTTTTCAAAAGCTTCATTACTCAACAGCGGACGCACCAGTTTCAAATAGCGTTGGCAGGTTTCGGTCAAATCAGGTACAGGGAGGCGGGGTGTTTGCGACATCGTGTTCTCCTATTCATTAGGGGCAGGCAGTAATGCCTGCCTGCAAGTGTTTAATCGTCTTTTTCAATAAAGGCCAGTTTGATGACATAGCCTAAAAAGGCGAGAACCAAAACCATCAATACAGTTTCGATAATGTTGTCTTGAACGCTTTGATTCAAATACATAATTTGTTTTTCCACGGTTTACTCCTTGTTTTTTACAGGTTCTTGGACGGCAGGCGATACGCGGGGTACGTCGCGTTTGAGTTGGCGCCAAAGTGCGGCGAACCATAAGTACATAATGAATACAAACGGGAAGCCGGAGAATGAGCCGACAGCTTTAATACCTTCCATCTTGCCGGTAACAATCACGGCGTAGGCGATAAGCGACATTAAGATCGCCCAAATTACTGCGCGGGTTTTGTTTTCACGGCGTCCGTCGTTGCTGGTCATAATACCCAAAGAAATGGCGGAACTGGTTACAGTAGTTACCACGAAGCCGAGGAACAGAACGACAGTCAGCGGTTTAGTTGCGAAAGACAGAGGCAGCATGTTGAGCAGGTAATAGAATGTACCTTCGTAGTCGCCTTTATTGGCAATTTCCGCCAAGCGTCCGCTACCTTCTACGGTATCGAGCAGGCTGAAGCCGGAGAATACGGAGAACCAGATTACCAAGAAGCCGACCGGTACCATAATCGAAGCCAGTACGAATTCGCGCAAAGTACGGCCTTTGGAAATTTTGGCGAGGAACACGCCCACAAACGGTGTCCAAGTAATCCACCATACCCAGTAAGCCATCGGATACCACACCAGCCAATCGCGGTTATGGAACAAATAAAGCTCGAAAGAGTGGTGAACGGTTTGAGTGAGGATATTGCCGATAGACACGACAAAATTACTGAGGAAGTAGTGGGTCGGGCCGACCAGGAAGACAAATACCAGCATGAGCAAAGACAAAACCACGGTCAAATCACCCAGCCATTTCATACCTTTTTCAATCGGCAACACAGCGCCCAAAGTATAAAGGGAAGCGATAATGATCAGAACGACGGTTTGCCAGCCTATTGTGCTGAAGTCCATTCCGGTGATGATTTTCAGACCGGAAGAAATTTGTGTGGAAGCCATGGCAATGGAAGATGAAACCGACATGGCAATCGACACAATCGCTATACCTGTAATCAAAATGCCCAATGGTTTTGCCCATTTCTTGTGTTTGAACGCATATTCCAGCGGCGCAGAGGGCGTACATTCTGTTTTATGCTGATACATGAAATATGCCAGCACCAGACCGCCGATAGTATAAAGCGACCATGCCGGAATGCCCCATACATGCAACGCAAGGCTCATTGCATTTTCCACTTTCTGGTATACAGGCAAGTTTTCTGCCTGTATACCGATGGGTGAATGATAATAGTGCCACAGCGCCTCAATCGGGCCGAAGAACACAATACCCACACCGATACCGGCGGTAAACAGCATGTTCATCCAAGAAAAGAATGAATATTCCGGCTGGGCATCCTTTCCGCCTAACCGGATATTGCCGAAGCGGGGGGACAAAGCAACGACCATACACACGGTAAATGCCAAGAGGGGCAGCCACATAATCAGCCAGTCGAACTTCATATAGAAGAACTTGCTGACATCGGTAATCGTGTTGGTGAATAAGGTGGGTTTGACAACAGCTATGGTAGCTAAGACGCCTACTATAAGAGCAGTCCATAAAAAGTAATTAGGACGCTTGAGATGAGTTTCTTCATTCGCGGACATATGCTAGCCTTTTTAGTTTGTTAACAATTTTTAAATCTAAAAAAGCGAGTAAACCGTGTAATGTAAGATTAAGTAATTTTTTCTTCGATTCTATATTGGAAGCCTAGAAAAAACAAAGGTTTCCAGGCGGGGATTATCATTAATATCTACTATATTTGATGTATATTAATGTTCGGTCATTTTTCCCTCAGATATTTTATCCGCAGGAAAACATCTGCGTATTTGTTTCAATGCTTAGAGTCAGGCTGACGGTTTTAGTTTGCGACTCATTCTCAAAAAGAGAATCTTTCTAGTATCGGCTTGATGACTGAGATAGCTGCTTCCTTTTACAGCTTTGTTTTTCAGACGACCCCAGCATTCAAACTCCGTTATAATGACGGCTTTCCCATTATTTCATTCAAAAGACGGTCTTATCATGAAACACATCCACATTATCGGTATCGGCGGCACGTTTATGGGCGGGGTGGCCGCCATTGCCAAAGAAGCGGGGTTTAAAGTCAGCGGTTGCGACGCGAAGATGTATCCGCCGATGAGCACCCAGCTCGAAGCCTTAGGCATAGACGTACACGAAGGCTTCGATGCCGCGCAGTTGGACGAATTTAAAGCCGACGTTTACGTCATCGGCAATGTCGCCAAGCGCGGGATGGATGTGGTTGAAGCGATTTTGAACCGCGGCCTGTCTTATATTTCCGGCCCGCAATGGCTGTCGGAAAACGTGCTGCACCATCATTGGGTACTCGGCGTGGCGGGGACGCACGGCAAAACGACCACCGCGTCCATGCTCGCCTGGGTTTTGGACTATGCCGGACTCGCGCCGGGCTTCCTCATCGGCGGCGTACCGGAAAACTTCAGCGTTTCCGCCCGCCTGCCGCAAACGCCGCGTCAAGACCCGAACAGCAAGTCGCCGTTTTTCGTTATCGAAGCCGACGAATACGACACCGCCTTTTTCGACAAACGCTCCAAATTCGTACATTACCGCCCGCGTACCGCCGTGTTGAACAATCTGGAATTCGACCATGCCGACATCTTCGCCGATTTGGGCGCGATACAGACCCAGTTCCACCACCTAGTGCGCACCGTGCCGTCTGAAGGCCTCATCGTCTGCAACGGACAGCAGCAAAGCCTGCAAGACACTTTGGACAAAGGCTGCTGGACACCGGTAGAAAAATTCGGCACCGAACACGGCTGGCAGGTCGGCGAAGTCAATGCCGACGGCTCGTTCGACGTGTTGCTTGACGGCAAAAAAGCCGGACACGTCGCATGGGATTTGATGGGCGGACACAACCGCATGAACGCGCTCGCCGTCATCGCCGCCGCGCGCCATGCCGGCGTCGATATTCAGACCGCCTGCGCAGCCTTGAGCGCGTTTAAAAACGTCAAACGCCGCATGGAAATCAAAGGCACGGTAAACGGCATCACCGTTTACGACGATTTCGCCCACCATCCGACCGCCATCGAAACCACCATCGAAGGCCTGCGCCAGCGCGTCGGAAACGCACGCATCCTCTCCGTCCTCGAACCGCGTTCCAACACCATGAAACTCGGCACCATGAAAGCCGCACTGCCCGAAAGCCTCAAAGATGCCGACCAAGTGTTCTGCTACGCCGGCGGTGTGGACTGGGACGTCGCCGAAGCCCTCGCGCCTTTGGGCGGCAAGCTGCACGTTGGCAAAGACTTCGATGCCTTCGTCGCCGAAATCGTGAAAAATGCCGAAGCAGGCGACCATATTTTGGTCATGAGCAACGGCGGTTTCGGCGGGATACACGGGAAGCTGCTGGAAGCATTGAAATAAGGTTGGTTGAAAGTTTTGAAAGATTGAGGTCGTCTGAAAACCGGAGTTTGGTTTTCAGACGACCTTTTTGTTGTGAAGGAATGGGAAGGGGGAAAACCCGATATTTCCCGCGGACAGGGACGACTTGGTTAGATATGACCAAACCTACGTTTGTTACTATGAAACTCTAAAATTAATCGGTAGGATAGAGGATAATACATATCTATGCTCTTATTTGATTTATAGAACACTAATCCAAATTTTCAGACGATCTTCAATATTACTTAATTAGTAATTTACAAAGTTGGTTGCTTGATAAGGCTAAAGGAAGTCACATTAGACAACTCAGCACTAGTTTTGGTGCAATGAATATCACCTACGCACTGAACATAGGTTTCATGACTTAATTTGTGTGCATCAATCGCTTGTTCATAGTCCTTACCGTAAAGTATAAAAGATACCTTCTTTGGTTTTTCTTGCACAAACGTATTGATAGTAACCTTCCCACTATTACTGTCTGGTTCTTTTTTTAAAGCAACAATTTGACCAATATAGTGCCCACCTTTAATTACAAAGTCACGACCAGTTAAGTAGTTATAAGCTTTTTCTACAGGTTCAATATCTTGTGCAGAGAAATAAATACTTCTATCAGATTTTAACTGAATAGGATCTTCCCCAATCAATTTTATCTCTACGTCACGCTCTTTATTTGTTCCACTCATTTGAATAATCGCATGGCAGATTCTGGCGTCAGCACCATTTGCAGATGCTCGAGCAAACTCTAGAATATTATCTTCCCTTTTATATGTTTCAACAGATGATTTTAAAGAACTTAAAGCTTGATAGAGGGTATCATTAATCATTTTTCCTGTAGGTACTGGAGCAATGTCTTGTTGATTTGTATCATGAGTAGTTTTAGGAGTAATAATATTAATTGCATAACTACCAACTTGAGTTTGACCTAATAAAACAGAATCCATGAATTCTTTAATCTGTTGTCTTTTGCTAGTTCCTTTTTTTATGCTAGAGAATATTTTTGATGCAGCCGATTTAATCATAGATTCCGCACTTTGAAATAAGAGAGTACCGTCATTAAGTGGAATCGTTCCATTCTTTACATCATTGCTGATAACCCTGATACTGATCGTATCTTGATTATTTAGGGAAGTTAAAATTTCTTTTGTAGTACGTTGTTCAGTATCGGCTAGGGTCTTGATTACTTGATTAATAGCTTGCATGTAGTCTGATAAACTATCATTTTTAGGAACTCTTAGAGTTACGGTAGGAAAATTAGCATTTTTCCAAACAGTGATAGGTAAATCTAAATCTACATCTAATTTTTGCCATTTTTGATGCTGTAAATAACTAGTAAGCATTGGCAAAGTGATACTATTAACGGTGTACATATACTTTCCCTTCTGCTGCTGCGTACATAATTTCACTAAGTACTTTGGGAGTTAAGATTTGGTATCCAGGAATATTGATAGTAATAGTACTTTTATTGTTAGTTGGAGGATTATTTTTTAAAGATATCCAATAACACTTATTACGTAGCACTATTGAACTTGAAGTAAGTTGACACCATTCTTCGTAAGATTCCGGTATATCCAATACAAACAAATATCGTTCTGTACTGTATTTATTACCAATTAATTGATTATAGTTTTTAACTTCTAGATCATAAGATAGTGAACCATTTTTTAATATCCGTAATTCTGTTGTAGCTTTTAATTGTACATGGATAATTGGATCTTCAAAAATTGGACTAAATCCATTTTTAGCAGGACATGAACCACTAATTGAAAGATCTACTCCATCATAATCAGGAGTGATGGATAAAGTCCTCCAACCATTTACGGCAGCCAATGCATGGACAAATGCTATCTGGAATTGTTCCATACGTATTGTTTTTGACATTCTGCTTCCCTGCATTGACCTTACCCTTTGATTATGTTAATTTGTGTTTAAGCTAGTAAAGATTCTAGCTAATTTCACTTTCTTTGAAAATACTATAAATTTTACTATTTGATTTTAAGAATAAAATTTTAATTAGGGAAGGGGTTTAACCTGTTATTTTTTTATATCCAACACCTTTAAGTTTGAAGATCAATTACATCTGTTAGTAGTTTATCTTGTTGACTGATTTTTTTAGATAAAGTGCATGCAGTAAATTTGATTATTTGTTTATTTTATGGTCCATCATTTTGAGAAAACGTAGGTTGGAACCAGTATTTAGCACAAGATATGATCTGCCTTTTGTTTAAACTATAAGCACAAACATACAAAAAGGTCGTCTGAAACCATTTCAGACGACCTTTTTTCTTCCTAGCTATCCATATTTAACCGCAACCGCCGCATTTGCCGCAGCCGCTGCTGCAATCGCGTTTTTTCGGTTTGAATACGAATTTTCGTAAGAGGAAGAATACGCAGGCGAGCATAATCAAGCCGACGATAATATATTGAGTCATGACGATAGTATCCTTGAAGAAATTTGGTAAACCACGAATGCGGCAAAATAAGCCATCAGGAACAAATAGCCTGTAATCATAAGCATATTTTTCGTGGATTTGGTTTCGCGTTTAATTACGGTCAAAGTCGCGGCACACATCGGAGCATACACATACCAAGCCAAGAAGGCAAAGGCGGTCGGCAAGCCCCAGTTGTTGTGTATGATAGGAATCAGTGCGTTTTGTACGGCATCTTCAGACGACGCGCTGACGGCATAGACCGTACCCAGCGCGGCAACGACGACTTCACGCGCGGCAATGCCCGGAATCATGGCGATACACATTTCCCAAGTGAAGCCCAAAGGTGCAAACAACGGCTGAATAGCATGACCAAGCGTACCTGCCAAGCTGTAATCGATGGCTGCGCCTGTTGCGCCTGCGGGCGGTTGCGGCCAGCTTACCAAGCCCCACAAAACTACGGCAAGGGCGAAGATAATCGTACCGGCGCGTTTGAGGAAGGCTTTTACCCTGTCCCACAGGCTGGTCATGATGTGTTTGAAGTTGGGCGTGCGGAAAGTCGGCAGTTCCATCAGAAGCGGGAATTGCTGCACGTTGCCTTTCATACGCGCCAAGCGTTTCATGATATACGCTGCCAAGGCGGCTGACAGGATGCCTGCGAGATAGAGGATGAACAGCGTCAGTCCTTGCAGGTTGAAAATCCCGCCCACCGTGCGATTAGGAATGACGGCGGCGATAATCAGCGCGTACACGGGCAGCCGCGCGGAGCAGGTCAGTAGCGGGGCGACGGCGATGGTAACGAGGCGTTCGCGCGGGTCATTAATCGTACGTGCCGACATCACGGCGGGAACGGCACAGGCGAAACTCGACAGAAGCGGGATAAACGAGCGTCCCGACAGACCGCTTTTTGCCATGAGGTTGTCCAACAAGAAAGCCGCGCGCGGCAGGTAGCCTGAGTCTTCCAAAAGCAGGATGAAGGCGAACAAAATCGTAATCTGCGGCAGGAACACCAACACGCTGCCCAAACCGGCAATGACGCCGTTGACGAGCAAGTCGCTGAGGATGCCCGGCTCCATGTTGGCGCCTATCCATTCGCCCAGCGCGGTAAAGCCGCCTTCGATGGCGTCCATAATCGGCGCCGCCCATGTGTAAACCGCTTGGAACACCATAAACAGGATGATCAGCAGCATAATCATGCCCCAAACGGGGTGCAGCACGATGTCGTCGAGTTTTTTGTGCCATGCAGGTAGCGTCATCTGAGTGCGTACCACTTGTGCCAAAATTGATTCGACTTCTTGATAAAGTTTGTCGCTATCGAGCGCATCCAGCGTGCGTTCGGCAGAGGCGGGGCTGGCGGGGAAAGAGCGTTTGCGCGGCAGCTTCGCCACGGCTTCGCGTACCGCCTGTACGCCCGACGCGCTCACTGCCACCGTTTCCAAAACAGGTACGCCCAACAACTCGCTCAGTTTGGCAGCGTCGATATTCAAGCCCCTTTTGCGGGCGACGTCGCTCAAATTCAGCGACACCACCATAGGCAGCCCCAGCGTTTTCAGTTCCAAAATCATGCGCAGGGTCATACGCAGGTTGGTCGCGTCGGCAACGGCGATGATGGCATCAGGCGGAATGCCCAGTTTGCCCACAACCACATCTTTTGCCACCGCTTCGTCGGGGCTGGTCGTGCGCAGGCTGTATGTGCCCGGCAGGTCGATAATGCGGACGGCCTCGTCGTCGAGGAAGGCGCCCTCGCGCTTATCGACCGTTACGCCCGGATAATTGGCAACCTTGGCATGTGAGCCGGTCAAACCGTTGAACAAAACGGTTTTGCCGCAGTTTGGCGCGCCAATCAAGGCAAAATAGCTTAGTTCCATGAATTGAATGCTCCTTTTTTGATTGTTTGATAAGTTTGGAGTGGGATTTGGGGGAAAGGTTTTGAAATTGTGTTTTCAGACGACCTAGGTCGTCTGAAAAGGATGGGGCGGTCAGATTAAATCCGCCTATGCCGCATTTTCAAAATAGAAGCCTGCCTGCGTGTACGGCGGTCAGCCGTCAATCACATGGCACATAATCTTTCCCGCTTCTTCTTGCCGCAACGAGAATTGCGACTGGTTGCCCAAACGCACGGCAAACGGACCGCGTCCGAATCCGCCGACGGCAATCACCTGCAACGGCATTCCGCTTGAAAAGCCCAAGTCGGCAAGGCGGCGCGTAACCAGCGGGTCGAGTTCGCCGAAAGTCGAATTGGGGACGATGGAGTCGATGTGCGCGACTGCGCCTTTACTGAGTTTTGACAAAGGTATGGCAGACATAGTGTGTTTTACTTTCGTTGTCGATTGAAAAAAGAGACGGCAAGTAAAGACGAATCAGACACAGGGTAGGCAGAGGCATATCCCAACGCCCGTCCCCGCAAAAGAAGTAGTTTTGATTGTTTATCACTTTGTTTTATTATGATAATAAATCTTGTTAACATAAAAATCAAATACAAAGCGACCAAGTTCCTTATTTTCAGACGACCTCTTGCGGCAAATCAAAAAAAGCGAATGATTCGTTGTGAAAGTCGGGAAGGACTATTGATAAGGTTTTCGTTTGGATGTCTTATAGAGAAATGAAGACCGAAGGAGCGAATGATGAAAATCTACACCGCCGCAGAAATGCGCGAACACGAACAAATGGCAGTCGATAAAGGCACGACTTTCGAGCAACTGATGGAAAACGCGGGACAAGCCGCCGCCGCGGATTTGCTGCGCCGCTTCCCCAAAGCAGGGCGCGCGTTAATCGTTTGCGGCAAGGGCAATAATGGCGGCGACGGTTTGGTTATCGCGCGCGTGTTGTCGGGGCATGATTGGCAGGTAGATGTCGCTTTCGTCTTGGGGGACAAACTGTCGCCGCTGGCGCAGTTGAATCGCGAGCGTTTGAATCATTTAGACGGTGTCAGCTTTATCCGCACCAATGAACTGGAAGGTTGTCTGAAAACAGGTTACGACCTCGTTATCGAAGGCATTTTCGGAACAGGCTTCAGCGGCGCATTGCCCGAAACAGCCGCCGCCGTCTGCCGCCTGCTAAACCAAGCCGACGGCTTCAAAATCGCGTTAGACATCCCGACCGGGCTGAACTGCGACACAGGCGAAGCAGATCAAGACACCTTCCGCGCCGACCTGACCTACGCCTTCGCCGCCTACAAACCCGCGCATATGACTGAAGCAGGCAAAGCATATTGCGGCGAAACCGTGTGTTTGGATATTGGGATAGAGTGATTTTTTTTGAGATGAGGTGTTTGGGTTATTTCCAGCTTTGCACCAAATAAATGCCCAACGCCGTCAAGAGAAACGAGCCGAAAACATGCAGGCAGACCGCCGAAAAAGCCGTCGCCCAGCGTTGCGCTTGCATCAGAGTAACCATTTCCAGTGAAAAGCTGGAAAAAGTCGTCAGGCTGCCGAGAAAACCAGTAATCAGCAAAAGCTTCCATTGAGGATTGTCCAGCCATTCGGCGCAGATGCCGATTAAGAATGCGCCAATCCAGTTGGCAGCAAGCGTGCCGGCTGAAAGCGGAACGGATAGTGCGGCAAAGGCGAGAACGAGCAACCAGCGGGACAATGCGCCCAAAGCCGCGCCAAACGCAATCGCCATGACGTTTTGAAACATATCGAAATCCGGAGACAAGAAAAATCAAAAGGGTAGGGTTGGGGATTTTAACCGTATTTTGAACAGGCAAACAAAGGGTCGTCTGAAAAGCATCTTAGGTTTTCACTTTGGAGAAACCGTGCTTTCAGACGACCTTTTTGCGTCTTCTCTTCATCGCTTAAAACAACATTTTCCTACATCCCCTGTCATTTGATGTTCGTTAAAAAATGCGTTGCCTATTCGTGTTACGCTTCGCAATCAATTTGATTTTTCAAGGGAAAGGAGCAGGGTATGCCGTCATTGAGAACGCAAATCGCCGGTTTTTCTTTTGACAACTGTCTGATGAACGCCGCTGGTGTGGCGTGTATGACCTTAGAAGAATTGGAAGAAGTCAGGCAATCCGCCGCGGGCAGCTTCGTCACCAAAACGGCAACGCTGGAAGCACGGGCGGGCAATCCCGAGCCGCGTTACCGCGATGTACCGCTGGGCAGTATCAATTCCATGGGTTTACCGAATCAAGGCATTGATTACTATCTAGATTATTTGCTGAGCCTTCAAGAATCACAGCCCGAACGGACATTTTTCCTCTCGCTGGTCGGTATGTCGCCCGATGAAACACACACGCTGCTGAAAAAAGTGCAAAACAGCGGGTTTAAAGGCATTACCGAACTCAACCTTTCCTGTCCGAACGTCCCCGGCAAGCCGCAAATCGCCTACGATTTTGAAGCAACCGAGCGGATTTTGGGCGAAGCCTTCGGCTACTTCGATAAGCCTTTAGGTATCAAACTGCCGCCGTATTTCGACATTGTCCATTTCGACCAAGCAGCGGAAGTGTTCAACCGCCACCCGCTGAAATTCGTCAACTGCGTCAATTCCATCGGCAACGGCATGTATATCGAAGACGAATCCGTCGTGATCCGACCTAAAAACGGTTTTGGCGGCATAGGCGGCGAATACATCAAACCGACCGCGCTTGCCAATGTCCATGCGTTCTACCAAAGATTGAATCCGTCCATCCAAATCATCGGCACAGGAGGCGTTTATAGCGGTCGCGATGCGTTTGAACATATCTTGTGCGGCGCGAGCATGGTGCAAATCGGCACGGCGCTGCATCAGCAAGGCGTCGAAGTTTTCGAACGCGTTTCGCTTGGCTTGAAAGCCATCATGGCGAAAAAAGGCTACGAGACGCTCGAAGACTTCAAAGGCAAATTGAAATATCTGGGGTAAGTCTGCTCAGATGAAGGGGAAAAGGTCGTCTGAAAACCATTATACGGTTTCAGACGACCTTTTATTACCATTCAAACGCAAAATAGTTTTCTTTGAAATTTATAAGTCGGAACGGGACTTGTTGATTGTTGTCATTTTGTTCATACGGCAGGCATGAAAATAAGGTGTAAATGGCGTTTTAACATTTATCTCTATAAGCAGGTTTGTTACAATTTCGGGAAATTTTAGTGGGAACGCAAAAATGTTAATGAACTCATCCACCATCCTCCCGCCTGCTATGCTCGGCATCCTCGGCGGCGGCCAATTAGGCAGAATGTTTACCGTTGCCGCCAAAACCATGGGCTACAAAGTCACCGTTCTCGACCCCGATCCAAACGCGCCGGCGGCGGAATTTGCCGACCGCCATTTGTGCGCGCCGTTTGACGACCAAGCCGCTTTGGACGAGTTGGCAAAATGCGCGGCGGTTACCACTGAATTTGAAAACGTCAATGCCGACGCGATGCGCTTTCTGGCAAAACATACCAACGTTTCCCCCAGCGGCGACTGCGTTGCTATCGCGCAAAACCGTATTCAGGAAAAAGCGTGGATACGCAAAGCGGGATTGCAAACCGCGCCGTATCAGGCGATTTGCCGTTCAGACGACATCAGCGAAGAAAGTGCGCAATTTTTGCCCGGCATCCTGAAAACGGCTACGTTGGGCTACGACGGAAAAGGGCAAATCCGCGTCAAAACGGTGGACGAACTCAAAGCCGCGTTTGCCGAACACGGCGGCGTGGATTGCGTTTTGGAAAAAATGGTGGATTTGCGCGGCGAAATTTCCGTGATCGTATGTCGTCTGAACAATGAAAACGTGCAAACCTTCGACCCCGCCGAAAACATCCACGAAAACGGTATTCTTGCTTATTCCATCGTCCCCGCTCGGTTGAGTGCCGACGTGCAGCAACAGGCGCGGCAGATGGCGCAGCGCTTGGCGGACGAATTGGATTATGTCGGCGTGTTGGCTGTGGAAATGTTCGTCGTCGGCGACACGCATGAATTGGTCGTCAACGAAATCGCCCCGCGCCCGCACAATTCCGGCCACCATACGCTCGATGCCTGCGCCGCAGACCAATTCCAGCAGCAGGTACGCATTATGTGCAATCTGCCGCCCGCCGGCACCAAGCTGCTTTCTTCATGCTGCATGGCGAATATTTTGGGTGACGTTTGGCAGGAAGACGGCGGCGAACCGAATTGGCTGCCGTTGCAAAGCAGTCCGAATGCACATTTACACCTTTACGGCAAAAAAAACGCGCGGAAAGGGCGCAAAATGGGGCATTTCACTGTCTTGGCTGCCGATGCCGACACTGCTTTTGAAGTAGCGGGAAAATTACATCAAAGCCTTTGAATATAAAATATAATATCGGAAACAGCGTTCAGACGACCCCCTGTCTGTTTATGAAGAAAACGTCGTCTGAACACGCATTACAATACATCTTACAACACATCTTGCCATGAGCCTTCTGACCATACTCCGTCCCGCAGTCGTGCAAGACTGCCAAGCCATACACAATGCCCATCTGCACGCCGTCCAATATACCTGCATCCGCAGTTACGACGATAAAGTATTGCATGCGTGGGAAGCCCTGCTCGATATAGACAGCTACCTCGAAACCATTTCCGATCCCGGCAAAGCCTTTTGGGTGGTGGAATACAGGGGGACCATACAGGGTTTTTTCCAAGTGGACTTCAAAGAAGCCCAATTGGACGCGCTGTATGTCCATCCCTTCGTTCATAATCACGGCTTGGGTACAGCTTTGCTGCGCCGTGCCGAAGAACTTGCACATCAGGCGGGGTTGAGCTTTTTGAAACTGTACGCCTCGCTCAACTCCGTTCCTTTCTACCGCTTGAACCACTACGAGTCTTTGGGTTCCGCCGTATTGCAGTTGAACAAAGACGTCAAGGTCAAGTGCGAACTGATGCGCAAATATCTGTAAGCCGTTTTCAGACGACCTGTACACGGGACACCGAGGTCGTCTGAAAACGTGTTTTTTCATGTTCAACCTCGAAATATCCCCATGATGAAAACAGATTTCCAATCCGCCTTGAAAGCATTAGGCAAGCAAGCCAAAAAAGAAGCCGAAGCGCGGGCGCAGGAGCAAGCCTTGGCGAAGAAGCGCGAGGAAGAGAATATCGATTTCGCCAAAGCCGTAGGCGCAGTTACGCCGCTGAAAACCGCGCCGCGCTATGAAGCGCCGCGTGATAAAACGCCCATCAAACCCCGCCCGAAAGAGCAGGAAAGTTTGGCAGCCGAAGATTATTTTTATGTCGGCAGCGGTGCTTCTTGGGATGAACCGCCCGCTTCGTTCAGTAAAAACGGGCAGGGGAAAAATGACTTGCAACGTCTGCGCAACGGGCATTATCCCGTAGTCGCCGATGTCGATTTGCACGGCTACACGCAGGAAGAGGCGCAACAGGTTTTAAACGAATTTATCGAATTTACCCAAAAGCGTGGCGTATGCGCCGAAATCATTCACGGCAGCGGTTTGGGCTCGTCAGGCTACAAACCCGTTTTAAAAAACATGACGCGCCGCTGGCTGATGCAGCACCCTGATGTATTGGCTTATATCGAGCCGAGGGAAGGCAATGACGGCGCTGTACGCATTTTGTTGAAGCGCAGGCGCAGGGAAGAAGAATAGTTTGTGCTGGGTTGATTGGGCTGAGGCAATATTGCCTTGAGTGCAATCTGCGAACCATGTCAAAGGTCGTCTGAAACTGGGATTAGGTTTTCAGACGACCTTTTCGATTTTGGCAAATATAGTGGATTAAATTTATAGTGGATTAACTTTAAATCAGGACAAGGCGACGAAGCCGCAGACAGT
>JUNU01000200.1 GCA_001067655.1 Neisseria lactamica | reverse complement strand
ACGGGTCAAACGAATTTGATTTTACCTAGACCCACAAAGCCACCCCCATCCTAATCTTCCCCCGTCGGACGGGGGAAGGGACAAGTTGCCGTTGCTGCAATCCGTAGCGTGGGTTCTACCCACGAAATCAGTGAAACGTGACCATCCAATTCAGTTTTTAGAAGATAGATTTCGTGGGCAAAGCCCACGCTGCAAACTGGCGAGGATTAAATAAAAGGTCGTCTGAAAACTCAACTTTCAAGTTTTCAGACGACCTTTTGTGCCATGACAAGATAGTCGGCTTATGCTACTGAATTTTGATGAATCAGGCAGCCCATATAGAGATTGCCGTCTTTCTGCCAGCCGAACAATTGATTTTGCTGATCGCTGTTTTCAGCCATCAAGCCCAAAGTCAGCCAATGGCTTTCTCGCGGAAGCTGACCGGTATAGGGTTCGGGCGTGTGTATGAGGGGCAGATCGAAATTATCGTTCCAGCTGACACCTGCTTGGCGAAGTTTGCCGACGTATTGCTGCGTATCTTTAGGAGGCGCGGCAAACCAGGCGGCATGGACGGTGCGGTTTTTCAAAGCGTAATCGGCGTAATGTCCGAACACTTTGTTTTGCGCCGTTTCGTCGGACAAGGAGATGGCAATCGGGCGCTGTAAAACCGCTTTGACGGGCAATTTGTTCTGTTTGGCGGCATAAGGCGAGGCAAACGCCAGCCAAGTCGCGTTTTCTGTAAACTCGGCATCTGAAGCATCTTCGTTCAGCCATGCTGAAAAAATCACATGGATGCCTTCAAACTGACGGTTTTCCACCCAATCACCCATCAAACTTTCGCCATCAGACAGAGGCTTGATGGTCGCGCGGACACCCGCCATTTCGGCGATTTCTTCAAATCTTTGCTGCCAGTTCAAATACGCTTCTTCATCCGGCGCATCGATGTGCAGGGTCACAGGCTGCCGATACTCCGCCAATTCGCTCAATTTTTGGTAAAAATGTTCGGCAACGTAAGGATAGCCGCTGCGCCACAGGTCTTCGTCTTCGTCACGCGGAAACAGAAAGAGGTCGGCATTTCGTCCGCCCGACGCTTGGGTAATGACGTCCGGCAGCGACAAGGGTTCGGGCAGGATGGTATGCGAATCGACCAATACGATGCTTCTTTGCGCCCAATCCGTCCATTTTTTGCGGATATTTGATTTTTCGGTTTCCCAAGCATCTGCGGCCGCGCTGCGGTTCATCGACAAGATAAAGCGGTACAGCAAAGCCGCGCCCCAAACACCAACCGGTATCAACAGATAAAACGGGCTGATTTTCAGCCATAACACAACAATCAACGCCGCAATGAAAAGCAAAGCCAATACCGTCAGCCATACCCAAGGGGTATTCCACTTGCTGTTTTTGCGGGCGACGATGGTATCGGGGATATCAGGAATAGACCAGTACATAATCTTCAGATATTGATTTGAAATAAATGGAATGAGTATAACAGCAAAAAAGCCAAATGTTTTTCCAAACTTGATTTCAGGTATCTTTTTCCCGCCAAACGGATTGACCGAAAACCCCTGTCCGATGTTTTTCAGACGACCTTTTGAGCCGGATAGAAAAAAACACCGACATCGCGTAAAATATGCGCAAATTTTGTGATTCAATCAGGTCGTCTGAAACAGATTGCGCCTGATTTATTTTTCCGGAAAACACCATGAGCGAACAAAACAATCCGCAAACCGAGCCGCAGTTGGACGAAAACCAAATCATCGCCCTGCGCCGCGAAAAACTGCACAACATCCGCCAACAGCGCAACGCCTATCCCAACGACTTCAAGCGCGACAGCTTTGCCGCCGATTTGCACGCCCAATACGGCGAAATCGGCAAAGAAGAACTCGACCCGCAAGCCGTCCCCGTTAAAATTGCCGGTCGCATGATGCTGAAGCGTCAAATGGGCAAGGCGAGCTTCGCCACCATCCAAGACGTGACCGGCCAAATCCAGCTTTATTTGAACAACAAAGGCGTGAGTCAGGAAGTTTTGGACGATTTCAACCACTGGGACTTGGGCGACATCGTCGGCGCGGAAGGCACTTTGTTCAAAACCAACCACGGCGAATTGACCGTGCGCGTGTCCGACATCCGCCTGCTGTCCAAATCCCTGCGCCCGCTGCCCGACAAACACAAAGGCTTGAGCGATCAGGAAACCAAATACCGCCAACGCTACGTCGATTTGATTGCCAACGAAGAATCGCGTAATACGTTTATCAAACGCAGCCAAATCATCCAATCCGTGCGCAATTTTATGGTGAACGAGCATTATCTCGAAGTCGAAACCCCGATGATGCACCCGATTCCCGGCGGCGCGACGGCGAAGCCCTTCGTTACCCACCACAATGCTTTAGACATTCCGCTCTACCTGCGCATCGCCCCCGAACTGTATCTGAAACGCTTGGTGGTCGGCGGTTTGGAGCGCGTGTTTGAAATTAACCGCAGCTTCCGCAACGAAGGCATGTCTGTACGCCACAACCCCGAATTCACCATGATTGAATTCTACGAAGCCTTCTCCGACTACGAACGCATGATGCAGATGGCGGAAGACATCATCCGCAACGCATCGCGCACAGTAAACGGCACGGCGAAAATCAGCTACAACGGCAAAGAAGTCGATTTGGAAAGCCCGTTTGAACGCCTGACCATTCTCGAAGCCATCAAAAAATATAATCCGCACTACACCGACGAGCAGTTGAACGATCCGGAGTGGCTGAAAAAAGAAATCGTCAAACACGGCGAAAGCCTGCCGCCGTCTCCCGGCATCGGCAGCCTGCAACTCGCCCTGTTTGAAGGTTGCGCCGAAAGCAAATTGTGGAACCCGACCTTCATCGTCGATTACCCGGTCGAAGTTTCCCCGTTGGCACGTGCTTCCGATACCAAACAAGGTCTGACCGAACGTTTCGAATTGTTCGTTGTCGGCCGCGAGCTGGCAAACGGCTATTCCGAGTTGAACGACCCCGAAGACCAAGCCGAACGCTTCAAATCGCAAGTGGCGCAAAAAGATGCGGGCGACGACGAAGCCATGCACTACGATGCCGACTACATCCGCGCGATGGAATTCGGTCTGCCGCCGACAGGCGGTTGCGGCATCGGCATCGACCGCCTGGTAATGCTGCTGACCGATTCCCAAACCATCCGCGACGTGATTTTGTTCCCGCAGATGCGTCCCGAATAAGGTAGGCAGATAATAAAAAAGGTCGTCTGAAAACCGGAAAATTGGTTTTCAGACGACCTTAACATCTTTATTGGGTGGTATTTATACTCATTTTTTGGAACATTGTTTTTAATTCGCGGCATTTTCTACTGATGTTTTCCCCTTTCAATAGGATGGATGCTTCGTAGCTGTGGTGGTTATTTTCAGAATCTCGAACGGCAGAGAGCCAGTTGAATGAACCTTCGATTAAGACATAGTCTGCTTCGTTATTTTCAAAGATAACGGTTTTAGAATGAATGCCGTGTATTTCTCTGACAATAACCTTCCATTCAGTCAGTTTGTCTCTAGCTTTTTGTGCAGAGGGTTTCCATTGTCCGTATTCATGAGTAAAGCGACGGTCACAATAGACGATGACCTTTACGTTTCTGCTTGTTGCATCTTGGAAATTTTGTGCTAAAGGACTTACGGCATTAATGGAGAGAAACGGAGAAACAATCACGATTTCCTTTCCTGCTGCACATCTAGTAAGCGCAGCTTTTAAGATTTCATCATGTCTTTGTGTAGTATTGATGTGCTCGCAAAATGCATTATGGTAATAGAATGTTTTTTTGTCACCATTATTCTGTTTACCCAAAAAAATCATAAAGAAAACTGTTGTCCAATTCCGAATCGGGGTTTTCTGTCAGCCAAGCGTGCAGATTGCCTAAAGGCGTATTGCGAGTTTGGCGCAACATATTCATATTGCCAAATAAGACAAAATAATCTTTAGCACGCGAAACTGCGACGTTCAACATATTGTAGTTCCTGTTGAGGAAATACTGCGGGTTTCCTGGCGAAAGGACGGTCGAAAACAGTACGACAAATCTTTCTGTTCCCTGTAGGGCATGAACGGTACCGACTGTAATTTCAGCGTAGTCTTTGTTGCGTTTTCTTAAGGCTGTTTTGATGGCGGCAACCTGCGGTTTGTATGGTGTGACGACAGCAATAATTTCTGCTAGAGAATTGTCTTCTCCGTTTTTGCCATATTTTTTGCAAAGTTCCTGTGCATGTCTGTGTATCCATTCGGCAATTGCTTCGGCTTCCAATCGGTTACAGTAACTTTTTCCAAAACGTTCGGAGTGGTAGTCGATATGGATATAGCATCGGCTGGTTTTGGTAAAGCTTAGGTTGGCAGAAGGTGTGTCGCCACGCATTGGTTTTAGGCTTCCTTTGTAGACATACTCGTTGCTGTAAGAAATCAGACTGTCCCGGCAGCGACGGTGTTCAGTAAGTAGTAGGCCGTTCATCACTATACCGTTTGAAGATTGTTTCCTATAGACGCAGGAATTTTGAGCCATTTTCATAATTGCTCCCGAACTGCTGAGCCGCCCTTGCGCACTATGAAAATTCCAGCATTCTTCGTCGCCTTTGAGGATGTATTGATATAGCACACCGTCCATTTCGGGAGTAACCGACCATACGGGTTCGATTTGTTCTGTATCACCAACAACTAAGGCAGTTTTTGCCAGTGAAAATGTTGGGACGGCAATATCAGGAGCAACTTGTCCTGCTTCATCGATAATCAGATAGTCGTATAAGCCATAATAAGGTTTGGCCTTTGTCGCATTTTTACTGTCAAAATATTGGCTGTATTTCGGAGCAGAGTGGAAAGTGGAAATGAATAATGGCGTTAGGCAAGCGAAACGCTGCATATTGTTTTTGTAGGCTTGACTGCCAAATTCGGAATCGTTTTTTTGCATTTTGGTAATTTTTTCCTGCCTATTTCGCAGATGTTCCAAATAATCTGCTTCCCGATAATGCAGTGCCAACCAAAATGCCTGATGGCGGTAGGAAATATCTAAACGGATGTTCAGGTCCGCGAAAGCAGATAGGTTTCGGTATTCTCCTCCCGTTTTTTTATGCAATTTTTCTAGTTTGTCTGAGAATCTGCTATTCCATTCTGTGAGAAATGCGGCGTGTCCATCAATTGTTTTAGCGCATTCCACGTTCAAACGATTTAAGTTTTCTTGTTTATCTGACAGTTCCTGTTTTGTGCAGAAAAGCTGGGTCAGTTTTAAATTGGTTTTTGTGCAGATATTTGGATAATCCGACCAATTGGTAACTAGGTCGTCTGCAATGCTATACTGGGCTGCGAGACGTTGGAACAATGTTTTTCGGGAGTCTTTTGCTTTTGCTGAGAACGGCATCAGTTTGTAAAACCAGGGGAGATTTTTTCTTTGAAGACAGATCTCATGTAAAAATGTTTTGTAGTTTGTTATAGCTGTATCTGTTTTTTCAGATAACCGTTTGAGGGAAAGATCAGCATCACTAAAACAGTTACCTCCATATTCGGTACAAAGCTGTGCCAAGTGTTTGGTCAGTTCGTCGGAAAGGGCAAGGTTGTCTATTGCTTCTCTTGTTTTGTTACATAGGTAGGTAACCTTATTTTTTAGTAGGGATTTGGCTTCGGTGATATTTTTAGGTTTGTTTTCAAGATAATTTGCTGCTTTCTCGAGAAATGATTTCTCTAATTCATGCACGGGGTTTTTTTCATAATCGGCAAAAAAACCGGTTGTCTGATTTCTTTCTTTTAAGCTGTACATGAGATAATTACTTTTATCTTGTCCGGACATATAAAGTCCCAGCGATGGGACATCCGGAAGCCAGCGTGAGGTCAGCAAATCGGATTCTTCAGGTAGAGAGAAACCTTTGGATTCGGATTTCAAGTGCAACACTAGTGTATCAGTGGTTTGAACAGATT
>JUNU01000199.1 GCA_001067655.1 Neisseria lactamica | reverse complement strand
TGAGCTAAGGCGAGGCAACGCCGTACTGGTTTAAAGTTAATCCACTATACTTTTCAACTACCAACCTGAATCTTCTACACTTTAAACAACTAACCCATCCCTCAAAATACAAATCCCGGCGTTCCTATCAAAAAGGTCGTCTGAAACCGCTCCGACGCAGTTTCAGACGACCTCTTAAGTTTCAAACGGACAAAAAATCAGTATTTCACCAACACCGCGCCCCAAGCGAAGCCGCCGCCTATGCCTTCGAGCAGCAGGTTTTGTCCGCGCTTGATTTGACCGTTTTGAATACCGACATCGAGCGCGAGCGGGATGGAAGCGGCGGATGTGTTGCCGTGTTCCTGTACGGTCAGGATGACTTTTTCCATGTCCAGACCCAAGTGTTTGGCAGTTGAGTCGATGATGCGTTTGTTGGCTTGGTGCGGCACGAGCCAGTCGATTTGATCGGGGGTATAACCTGCCTCGCTGATGACTTCGTCGGCGATTTTTGCGAGCATTTTAACCGCGAATTTGAACACGCCCGGCCCGTCCATCGTAATGTAGGGCGAGCCACAAACTTGTCCGTTGGCGATTTGACCGGGCACGTTGAGCAGGTCGAGGTAGTTGCCGTCGGCTTTGAGTTTGCTGTGGATGATGCCCGCTTCGTCGGACGCACCCAATACTACTGCGCCTGCGCCATCACCAAACAAAACGCAGGTCGTGCGGTCGTTCCAATCCACGATGCGGCTGAACGTTTCCGCGCCGATGACCAAAGCCTTTTTCGCCATACCGCTTTTGATGTAGGCGTTGGCAGTGGACAGGGCGTACATAAAGCCCGCGCAGACCGCCTGCACGTCAAATGCGGGGCAGCCGTTTGCTATGCCGAGCTTTTGTTGGACGATGGTCGCGGTGGACGGAAACTGCATATCGGGGGTAGCGGTTGCCACGATAATCAAATCGATTTCATCGGCAGCGACACCCGCAGAAACGAGCGCGCGGCGCGATGCCTCAGCTGCGAGGTCGCTGGTTTTTTCGCCTTCGTCTGCAATATGGCGGAACTTGATGCCGGTACGGGTGGTAATCCACTCGTCGGACGTATCGACTTTTTTCGCCAAATCGTCGTTGCTGACGCGGTTGGCGGGAAGATAGCTGCCGGTACCTAAAATTTTGGCGTATTGCATGTGAAGGCCTTTGAGCGTTGATTCGGATAATCGGCTATTGTAAGCGAAAACGGATGAATTGCCCAACGCCGCGAAGACGTAAAACAGGTAAAGCAGGCAATGGCTTGAAAACCAAATATAAACCCATGATTTCAATAAAACTGACTTTTCAAACCATCTAGGAATTTACGTTTCCCATCCCGTTTTCAGACGACCTCGGTTACACGAAATCCCCCCAAAGCGTCTGCATCGCCGCAATCGCCGCCAGCGAAGCGGTTTCCGTCCGCAACACCCGCTTGCCCAGCGTTACCGACTGGAATCCCGCCTCAAACGCCAACCGCTCCTCCTCGTCCGTCCAGCCGCCTTCCGGCCCCACCATAAAAATCAGGTCGTCTGAAAACGGCTTGACGGCACGCAAACTTTGGGCGCGGTTCAAACTCATCAACAGCTTGGTCGTTTCAGACGACATCTGTTTCAAAGCCTCGCGGTAAGGCAGCAGCGGGCGCACCTCCGGCACGATATTCCTGCCGCTTTGTTCGCAGGCAGACACCACAATTTCCTGCCAACGCGCCACCCGTTTATCCGCACGCTCTCCGCTCAGGCGCACGACGCAGCGTTCGCTGATCACCGGCTGAATCGCGACTACGCCCAGCTCCACACTTTTCTGCAAAGTAAAATCCATACGTTCGCCGCTCGATACCGACTGCACCAGCGTAATTTTCAGCGGCGATTCGTTGTCCGTCTCCTCCTCGCGCAACACTTCCGCACAGGCGCGGCGTTTCTCCAAAACATCCAAACGCGCGGGATACGCCTTGCCATTGCCGTTAAACAAAACGACCTCCTCCCCGCAGCGCACGCGCAAAACATTCAAATGACGCACAACATTATCAGGCAGTTCAACGACTTGCCCCGCATATAAATCATCAGGCAGATAAAATCTGGACATGGTTCTTCAAGTGAAAACGGATATAATAACGCGATTATACGATTTCGCACCCCAACCGCAAAAACAGGACAAAAAGTGTTACACCGATTGCAAAAAGTCGTCCGGCACATCGCGCAAACCGAAGTCATGCCGCGCTTCCTAAATACCCCGTCGCACCGCAAAGAAGACGGCTCCATGCTCAGCGAAGCCGACCTTGCCGCCCAAACCGCCTTCGCCGCCGCCCTGCCCTTGTTGATCGACAGCCCCATGCTCGGCGAAGAAATGAGCGTACAAGAACAAACCACCCTTTGGAAACTGCACGCGCATACCGACGGGCTGTGGGTCGTCGACCCCATAGACGGCACCAACAACTTCGTCAACGGACTGCCCCATTTCGCCGTTTCCGTCGCCTTCGTCAAAAACGGCCGCGCCGAACTCGGCATCATCTATAACCCCGTCAGCGGCGAATGTTTCTACGCCGAACGCGGCAAAGGCGCATACCTCAACGGCACACCACTGCCCCTGCGCACCGTCGACAAAAAACTCAGCGAAGCCATCGCAGGCGTCGAAATCAAATACCTGCGTTCCGGCAAACTCACCAGCCGCATGAGCACGCTCGCCCCCTTCGGCACCATCCGAAGCATGGGCAGCAGCACACTCGACTGGTGCTACCTCGCCAGCGGACGCTACGACGTTTACGTCCACGGCGGGCAAAAACTGTGGGACTACGCCGCCGGCGCGCTGATTTTCGAAGAAGCAGGCGGCAACCTGTCCACTTTGGAAGGCGACGACTTCTGGAGCGGCGAACACGTTTTCAAACGCTCCGTCATCGCCGCCCTGCAACCCGCCCTGTTCGAGCGTTGGGAAAAATGGATACGGGAGAACCAATAAACCCGTTTTAACAAAAAAGCATTAATTGAACAAAACAACGATAGAAAATATGAAAAGGTTTTTCAGACGACCTTTTTGACATCACCCCACCCATTTTGAAGCAATCAAACCGATGAACAGACCTTCCGTTATTTTCATTGATGTGGACGACACCCTCGTCAGAAGCGTAGGCAGTACGTGTATTCCCATGCCCGAAGTCATCCGCCAAGTCCGCCGCTTGCATGAAAACAGGCATATGCTTTACCTTTGGAGTAGCGGAGGTGCCGACTACGCCCGTCGCGGCGCAAAAGAATTGGGCATATCGGAATGTTTCCAAGCATTTTTACCCAAACCAAACGCCTATATTGATGATCAAGCGGTACACGAATGGCGGTTCTGCTCCCACTTCCTTCCCATCAACAGCGGGCAAATCGACGGATAGCGGCAATAGTGGCATTTTGCCCGATGGGATTAAAATGCCATTGCTACGCATCTTGGTATGTCCCGTATACAAAAAGGTCGTCTGAAAATAGTTTTTCAGACGACCTTCTAAAATGGTTGTTGTAAAAACATGACATATGAAATTTAAAATACAACAAATTTAATACCGCTTATCTCAATAAATTAACGTCTATCGGAGTTTTCGCGCAATTTATTCAAAAGATTTCACTTCTTAACAGCATTTAATACTAATGCTGGTAGAATTCAAATTGCTGACACACACCGCTCTTTTATCCCTTTTGGGCGGTGCAGCAAGTAAGACGTTTTCCCGCAATGTATTGGCCATTCATACTTCTCCCTTGGTATGAATGGTTTTTTTTATCTATGGTTTTGATAACTCTGTCCTGACACCTGATTAAGCAAGGTCAATATCCCAAACGCCATACAGATCCCGCTGAAAGATAGGGTATATCTACAATCCTATTATCTGGTTTCAAAAACTGCCTTGAAAATTTGATAACAAAATAAGACAGATATACGCCCACTCCTTGCAACGGCATTTTATACCAAAATTCAGCAAAAAACTGAAATATCAATCTACTCCAAAACCAACAATCCCATTGACACCGGCAGCCTGCGCCAACCGATATAGGATATGTTGCGGCATATCGTTGTGCCACAACCGCGTGATGTTCGCAATCACTGGCAAATGACAAGTTTGCCGCACCCTGACAATCGCATCCACATCCAAACGATAAGCATGCTCCGGCTCGAAACTCAAAGTCCCCGCCTCGCCCAAGATAATATGGTGATTGCCGCGCAAAGCGATGTGTTCGGCAGCCGCCAGCCAATCATCAACCCGATGATGCTTATCTTTACACAACACTACCGGCGTATTCAGACGACCCACTTCATCCAATAGAACACGATTTCCCATCAATTCCCCGCCCAAATACAAAACGTCTGCCTGCGCGTTCAAAGCCTCATCAATCTGACGCACATCGCGGATACGCACCAAAATCGGTTTTCCCTGCTCATGAAGCCGCCGAATATCCTGCTGCATTAGTTGGATTCTCGCCTTTTCGCTCCCGTTGTCCATTTCCGCATAAGGCCGTGCCGACAGATAAAACGGATCGACAAATCCCGCATCAGCATCCTCAATCCGATTGATATCTGCCACGATATCCAAAACCTTCTCGCCGCCAAACAACACACCCCGTATCGAAATCTTGCTGTCTTCAGGCTGCCCCTCCCGACTGATGATTTTCCAATCGTTCAGAACCCGGAACACGCGCTCCACATCGGGCAGCCGCGTTAATTCATTGAAATGGAAGACCCGCTCGTCGCCCAGCGCGCCGATAATCGTCCTTTCTTCGCCACGCGAAATATGTTCCCTCAAGCCACGGCTGCGAATCGTATCCACCACCCGCTGAACAGATTCCTCGCTCGACCATTTGCGCATTACGATAATCATCGACACCTCCTCAAACCAATAGAACCTGCATTATATAGTCACGTTTTATCAAAACGATACCTCAACACAAAGGTGAGCGCACCAACCGTCTGCCTTAATATCTAAACAACATGGTCAGTTATCGGGTCGTCTGAAATCCGTATCCCACCACTCAGCCCCATTCGCAACCCTCTGTCCCTCCGCGCCAACCATCCCAAGGGCATGTGTTATACTTTTACTCTTTAATCTTTATTTGCGCCCATGAACCTTCTGCCAAACTCCGGAAAATTCTGGCTGAAATTCCTCATCTTCAGCCTCATAGCGGTCATCGCCACCGCAGCCGGACTATACGCATCGGTTTACAACTTCTTCACACCCAAACGCATCGAAACCCTTACCCAATCCGCCCTGCAATCAACCCAACGCACCATCCGATTCAGTCCGGAAATCCAACGCAGTTGGTTCCCCCGCCCTACCCTTACCCTAAAAAACGTCGTCATCTCCTACCCCAACAGCACGCAAGCCGCCATCCACATTAAAGAAACCAACATCGGAATCGGCTGGAGCAGCCTGTGGAACGACACACCCATCATCGAAAAATGGGTGCTTAAAGGCGCAGATGTTTCAATCGAACGCGCCGAAAACGGCAAATGGAGCCTGCAAGACCTTTGGCAGCAGCCCCGAAACACAGCCACGCTCAACCGCCTCGTCGTAGAAAACAGCACCCTGCGTCTGAAACTCGACAACACACCGTACACCATCGAAGACTTCAGCCTCAACCTCCGTTCGGAAGATTCCGACGGCCGCCGTTTCAAAATCGGCGGTAATATCCGCAACCCGCAGTTCCCCCTCGAATGGAACGGCAACGGCCTGCTTCAAACCAACGCAGCAAACTGGAACATTCCCGAGCTCCGCTTTGAAGCGCAGAGCCGCCACGACCAAAACACGGTAAAAATTAACATTACCAGCGCATTAGACTGGCAAACGCAAAACCACACCCTGCAAGTCAGCAACATCAACCTGCGCGCAGACAGCGTTCAACAAAACCTCCACTTGACCGCCCAAGCGCCCCTGCTCATCTTCAAAGACAACCACCTCAGCCTCAATACCGTCAGCGGAGCCTTTACCGCAGGCTCGTCCGACAGCCAATGGGACGGCTCCTTCAAACTCGACAAAACCAATCTGCGTCCGAGCGTCATCACCCTGGACAGCTTCGAGCTCAACGGCAGATACAAAAACCAACTGCGCCAAACCAGCTTTACCGTCAGCGGCCCGATGTTGTGGCAGAAAAAAACCGGACTGCAATCCGACAGCCTGCGCATTACCACCCTGCAGGACACCGTCAACCGACTACCCCAACCGCGCTTTATCAGCATGCTTGACGGAAATTTCAGCCTGACCGATTCCGGCAACTGGCAAGGCAGCTTCAAAGGCACATTCGACCGCCAACCCGTTGCCTTGAGCTTAAAATACCAAACCCAGGCCGAGCAAAAACCCAGACTCGAAGCAGGCGTCGCCCTGCAAAAACTCAACCTCACCCCCTACTTGGAAGACTTTCAAGCCGGTTCAGACGACCCCTACCCGAAATTTCTCAACCACGCCAACACCCCCGATATCGAAGCCAGCATCAAGGTCAACAATATCCAAACGCCTGGCTTCCAATTGGACAACGTCGAAACCCGGCTGACCGCCAATAACGAACATATTACCCTGAGCAACTTCAAAGCCGGACTCTACGGAGGCCGTACCGAGGGCGGCATCAGCATAGCCAACACCACACCCCTCTCCTACCACCTCCAACAAAACGCAGAAAGCGTACAAATCCAACCCTTGCTGCAAGACCTGTTCGGCTTCCACAGCTTTAGCGGCAACGGCAACGCCGTCATCGACCTGACCGCCAAAGGCAACAACCGCGAGCAAATGCTCAAAAACCTCAACGGGATGCTGACCCTCAACATCTCCGAAGGCGCATGGCACGGCATCGACATGGACAACATCCTCAAAAACGGCATCATCAGCAAAGACAACACCAACCAAACCCCGCCGCCCAAAACCCCTTTCCACCATTTCGTCCTCAACAGCGAAATCGACAAAGGCATCAGCCGCCATGTCAACACCGAACTCTTTTCCGACAGCCTGCATGTTGTCAGCAGTGGCTACACCGACCTCAGCACCCAAGAGCTATCGGAAGACCTGCTCATCCGCAATGCCCTGAACCCGCAAAACAAACCCATTCCGCTCAAAATCAGAGGCACGGTACAAAACCCATCCATCACCATCGACTACAACCGCCTGACCGACGGCCTCAACAGCCCGCAGGAAAAACAAAAAGCCCTCGAAAACACCCTGCGCGAACAATGGCAATGGATCAATCCAAACCGCAAATAACCCAAAGGTCGTCTGAAAACCGTTTTCAGACGACCTTTAGCTTTATGAATCCACTGGATAGAGGATACACAAAAGAGAATGATGCAGAACAGACATTGACCGATTTTCAGACGACCTGCCTAGCCACACAGCAATCCACCTTCTCCTTCATCCGCAGAAAAAACAAAGATAAAGCTGACCAATACGCAAATAAAGCCCCCTCTCCTGTCCAACGGGAGAGGGGATATTTTTTGCCGGACAGAATTTTGACTTATGACAAGATGTGTGAAAAAACGTGAGGTCGTCTAAAAAAAAACGATTGCCAATTTTTACCGTTAGAGTATAGTTCTTAATAACTATTTTTCAGCTAGTTCCTTATATCTATCTTTGCAACCTTGGATAAGTAGTTGCCATTGGGTACTCCGCCCAGCGGCAACATTTTTTTATCCGCAAGGGTTTGATGAATTTTATTCGTTTTATCTGACGCAGGTCGTCTGAAAAACCTAATACTTTGAATATTTATAGTTTTTATAGTTATAAATATCAAATAAAAATAAACATTTTACGACAACAGCTTTATCTGGAATCAACCAAATGAACAATATAAACAAAGAGAAACTTTTCAAACTCAGCACCTTGGCGTTCTGCCTTGCCGCGCTGCCGCAAGCCGTTCACGCAGCTGAAGAAGTGCAGCAGGTGGAATTAAATCAGGTCAATGTGGTCGGCAAAAACCGCAGCCTGCGAACCGAAAATCAAAACAGCTATACCGTATCCGCGATGCGTTCGACTACGGGATTGGTGCTTTCTCCGAGGGAAATTCCCCAATCCGTCAGCGTCATCACCAAAAAACAACTTGAAGACCAAGGCGTGACCAGCCTCGAAGGCGCTTTGCAAAACGCCACGGGCGTCAACGTCTTCAAAAGCGGCGGGCGCACGCATTTTATGTCGCGCGGCTATTTTATCGAGCAACTTGAAGAAGACGGCATCGCCACTCAAATCGGTTCGCCCGGCGGATTCGGCTTGGGCGGCCCGTCCGGCGACCCGACCAGCGTAACCGATATAGCGATGTACGACCGCATCGAAGTGGTACGCGGCGCAGCCGGGCTGACGCAGGCAAACAACGAACCGGGCGGCACGATTAACGCCGTCCGTAAGAAACCGACCTCCAAACGCCAGCTTTCCGCCGATTTGACGGTCAACACATGGGGCAGAGTGGGCGGCACGTTTGACGCGTCAGGTGCTTTAAGCCCTGAACACGGCCTGCGCGGGCGCTTTGTCGGCTCGGTTGGCAGCAACAAAACCTTCCAAGACCAATCCGGCGGCCGCGACATCCTGCTTTACGGCGTGATGGACAAAGACATCGGTGACAACAGCAAGCTCACTTGGGGCGCGAGCTATCTCAACCAAACCAAAACGCCCGATCCCGACGGCCTGCCCATGCGCGCAGACGGCAAAGAATGGAAACGCAGCCGCTATCTCGGCGCAGATTGGAACGAAGCCCGTCTGAAAAAACACAACCTCTTTGCCGAGTTTGAACATTATTTCAACGACAACTGGAAACTGAGCAGCAAGCTGGACTGGCGCAAAAGCGACAGCTCAAAAGAATATTACACGCTGGGCGGCACAGATAACGGCATAGGAGCGGACGGTTTGGGCAAAACTTACAGCTTCGACCGCTACGACACGGACAGCCGCCAGTTTACCTTCCAAAACAACCTGACCGGCCGCATCTTCGCCTTCGGTCAAAGCCACGACCTCTTCTTCATGCACAGCTATTCCAGAGAGAAGATGAACACGGGCAACCGCTGGTTCGACGACGGCAGCACCTATAACGCGGATGCGTTCAACGGCAGCGAAAAAGCCAAACCCGATTGGAATGCCGATACCGCCAAGTCACGCGGCGGTAACGGCAGCTACCGCACCCACGCCTTCGGTTTGGGCGCGCGCATCAATCCTACCGACAAACTGCACGTCATCGTCGGCGGACGCTACACCAACTGGCACCGCAACCTCTATTGGGACAGAAACCTCAAAGACAGCTCGGAAGGCACCTATTACGCGCTCAAACGCAACCGCTTCATCCCCTATGCCGGCATCACTTACGACATCACACCTAAGCAAAGCGTTTACGCCGCATACACATCCATCTTCAAACAAACGATGAACCGCGACTTCAACGACAACCTGCTGCCGCCGATTATGGGACGCAACTACGAAATCGGCTGGAAAGGCGAATGGAACGAAGGTCGTCTGAATACTTCCATCGCTCTCTACCGCACCGACAAAGACAACAACAACCAACGCGTCAATGCCCGTCCGCACCCTTATTGGGAACCGCTGGATCAAAGCAGCCGCGGTTTGGACGCCGAAATCTCCGGCAGCCTGACCGACCGTTGGCAGGTTTACGCAGGCTACACCTTCAACCGCAGCACCAACCGCAACAGCGTCGGTGACAATGTTGAATCGCGCCGAAAAGGCTACAACTTCAGCAGCCATACGCCGAAACATATGTTCCGCCTCTACACCAGCTATATCCTGCCGGTGGATGACGGCAAATGGACGGTCGGTCTGGGAGTAAAGAGCAGCAGCAAAACCGCCAACTCCTACGGCTCCATCAAGCAAGGCGGCTACACGGTTTGGAATACCAACGTCCAATACCGCCCAAACAAAAACCTGCAACTGGGGCTGGCGGTCAACAACCTAACCGACAAACGCTACTACGAAAACCAATACAGCCGTGCCGCCAACAGCGGCAGCTTCTACGGCGAACCGCGCAATGCCGTGTTCAGCCTGAAATGGAAGATGTAGCCGCCGTGTGAAATAAGGCCGTCTGAAAGTACAATCCCGATTTCAGACGGCCTTTCATTATCGATACAAACACCCCCATGAACATCCTCAAAAAATTCTCCCGACTCGCCCGCCCTTTCTGGACAGGGGCGCACGGGCGCATCCAATGGCTGATGCTCGCCGTCCTCATCAGCTTTACCCTTTGTTCCATCACCATCAGCGTTTGGATCGCCACGTGGGACAAACGTTTCTACGACGCGCTGGCTGCGTTTGACGGTGCGTCCATGCCCGCGCTCATCGTCGAATACCTCGGCTACATGGCGATGATTATCGGCTGCATCGTCTGCGGCGACTGGCTGCAAAAACGCCTTATCTTCCGCTGGCGCACCCACCTGACCGAACAATTCCAGCAAAACTGGCTCGAAGGCCACAAACACTACCGCCTGCGCCTGACCGGCGAACCCGACAACCCCGACCAGCGCATCGCCGAAGACATCTACCTCCTTGCTGACAAAAGCATCGGACTGTTCCGCTCCTTCATCAATAATATTGCCAAATTCAGCGCATTCGTCGCCGTATTGTGGACGCTCTCCGGCGTGCAGACCTTCAACATCGGCGGGCGCGACATCACCATACACGGCTATCTCGTCTGGGTTGCCCTGATTTATTCCGTCATCAGCACCCTGATTGCCCACCTCGTCGGCCGCAAACTCAAAAACCTCAACATCGACCGCCAGCACCGCGAAGCCGACTACCGCGCCGCCCTCCTGCGCGTGCGCGACCACGCCGAACAAATCGCTTTTTACAACGGCGGCGAAGCCGAAACAGGTCGTCTGAAACAACGTTACCTCCGCATCCGCGACAACTGGCGGCGGCTCACCAACTGCGAATTCCGCCAAGAAACCTTCTGGGCAACCTATGTGCGCATCAGCATCTTCATCCCCATCCTCGCCACCCTGCCCATGTACCTCGCCAAAACCATGACCTTCGGCGACATGATGCAGACCCGCACATCGTTTGCCCGCGTCCAAGACAGCTTCGGCTGGTTTACCGACTCTTACCGCCGTCTCATCGAATGGGCGGCAGTCGTCGAACGCCTCTCCGGTTTTCAGACGGCCTTGGAACAAGTCGAACAAGAAGGCAGAAGCCCAGCCTCCGAACCCGCCCCGACTTTAAACAACCGCCGCCAAAGCGGCATCCTCGTCTTACAAAACCTCACCGTCCACACCCAAACCGGCAGCCCACTGCTCACCGACATCAACCTCGAAGCCCACGCCCCCGAATGGGTATTGCTCGAAGGCAGAAGCGGCATCGGCAAATCCACCCTGCTGCGCGCCCTTGCAGGTTTATGGCCGTATTATCAAGGCAGTTTCGCCCTTGACGGCAGTCTCCTTTTCCTACCCCAACGCCCCTACCTCCCCGCCGACACCCTGCGCCACACAGTCAGCTATCCCCACCCCGCCTGCCAAGACGACCAACTTATTCAGACGACCTTGGAACAAGTCGGACTAGGCCGCCTGAAAGATAATTTAGACGAACCATACGAATGGCACGGCATCCTCTCCGGCGGCGAACAGCAACGCCTCAGCCTCGCCCGCGCGCTGCTGCACAAACCGCAAATCCTGTTCCTCGACGAAGCCACCAACCAGCTCGACGGCGAATCTGCATTGGCGCTGATGCAAACCCTCAAACGTGCCTTACTCGACACCCTCGTCATCGGCATCAGCCACCAACCCGAAATCCAAGCCTTGTTCGGACGTAAAGTTAATTTAAGACCACTCAACGAGCTTGCAAACCGTTCAGATTAGTAATATAGTTCTTTATGACTAGTTTCATAGTTCTTTAGGGTTACTTTTTTAAAACTCCTTGGATAGCCTCCGCCAGCTCCCGGCAGGAGGCGTTTTTTTGTCCAGCGTTTTTGTCTGTGCTTAACACATTGAATTTCAAAGCCCCCGGCCAATATCAACCGCACTAAAAAAGGTCGTCTGAAAACATTTCTGCTTTTCAGACGACCTCTTACCATATCCAAAATCAAATAGAGAAATCTTCGACCACCGGCGTATAAAGAATACGGTCCACCACATCCCGCGTCAGCTTCGGCGAGAACATTTCGATAAAATCGTAGGTATAACCGCGAAGATAAGTATCCGAGCGTACTGCAATCCAAATGGGCGAAGGTTCAAACAGATGCGCCGCATCGACCAATTCCAAATCCGCATCCTTCTCCGGATCAAATGCCATCTTCGCCATCAACCCGACCCCAAGCCCCAGTCGGACATAAGTCTTCAAGACATCCGTATCCGCTGCCGACAACACCACATCCGGATTATCCAAATGCGCCTTATTAAAAGCACGCGCAATACTGCTGCCCTGATTAAATGCAAATTCGTAAGTAATCAAAGGAAACGAAGCCAAATCCTCAATACTTAAAGGATTCATACATTCCAACAAAGGATGCTCTTTCGGCACGATGACCGCATGGTTCCATTCATCACACGTCAACTTGCTCAGTTCGGGATGATCGTCAATCCGCTCCGTCACAATCGCAATATCCGCCTCGCCATTGCTGACCATTTGCGCAATAGCAGCAGGACTCCCCTGCTTGATCGTCAGATTGACCCTCGGATAACGCTTCACAAAATCCGCCACAATCAAAGGCAGCGCATAGCGTGCCTGCGTATGCGTCGTCGCAATCGTCAGAGCACCGCTGTCGTGATCGGTAAACTCGCTGCCGATATTCTTAATATTTTGGACATCGCGCAAAATGCGTTCCGAAATTTCCAACACCGCCTTACCCGGCTGGGAAACAGACACCACACGCTTGCCGCTGCGTATAAAGATCTGCACCCCCAGTTCTTCTTCCAAAAGGCGGATTTGCTTGGAAATACCCGGTTGCGAAGTAAATAGCGCATCCGCAGCCTCAGATACATTCAAATTATGGCGGTACACCTCCAACGCATACCGCAATTGCTGTAATTTCATAGGTAGTCCGGTTGTATTGTGTTTGTATGTTTTATACGACAAGCGGCACATAATTTAACATATTTTGCCGGATTTGTCGGACATCCCAAAAACGCACAAGGAAGTTTTTGTTTTCAATAAAACTATACATATAAACTATGAAAACCGTCTTTACAGCACGCAAACTCTTGTTGCATTTCCGCAACTGCAAATAGAAACAGACCCGAATTTCCTGATAAATAAATGACACAAGCTTGATTTTTAGGCATGATTCACCATTAGGAGGCAAGCAGTTTCATGTTTTTATCAAGGCATCGAGTATTGACAGTCTGTGCCATGCTTCTTTATAGTGCAAACTGATATATCCGATTTGCCGCTGTTTTATGCTGCGGCCTGTATATTGGTAATTTGCTGCGGCTGCTTCCTGTATCCGCCGCATAACAATTTTGATGAGGGAATAAAATGACCAAACAGCTGAAATTAAGCGCATTGTTCGTTGCATTGGTTGCTTCAGGCACTGCAATGGCAAGTGAAGCGCACACCAAACACGGCTACGTCGTAAGCAGCCAATCTCAAGAAGTTGTCCGCAACAACTATGGCGAATGCTGGAAAACCAGCTATTTTGACAAAGAGACCCAAGGTCGTGTCGAATGTGGTGATCGCGAAGCAGTAGCCGCAGTTCAACAAGCTCCCGAATACGTTGACGAAACTGTTTCCCTGTCTGCGAAAACTCTGTTCGGCTTCGACAAAGACACCCTGCGTCCTGAAGCTCAAGAAAACCTGAACAGCCTGGCTCAACGCCTGAGCAACGAAAACGTACAAACCGTGCGTGTTGAAGGTCACACCGACTTCATGGGTTCTGAAGAGTACAACCAAAACCTGTCTGAGCGTCGTGCTAACGTAGTTGCCAACTACCTGGTTAACCGCGGTGTTCCTTCCAACAAGATCTCCGCAGTCGGCCTGGGCGAATCTCAAGCTCAAATGACTGCTACTTGTGAAGCCGAAGTTTCAAGACTGGGCAAAAAAGTATCTAAAGCCAAAAAACGTTCTGCTCTGATCGCATGTATCGAGCCTGACCGTCGCGTTGACGTGAAAATCCGCAGCACTGTTACCAAACAAGTTGCCCCAGGTCAAACAATTGAAGGTCAAGGCGAACGTCCTGCAGTGGATGAAGGCTGGATTCCTTCTCCATACAACGGCGTACACGGCTACGCTAAGCCTTAATCGAAACATCCCAGAAACCCCGCTTCCCTGCGGGGTTTTATTTTATCGGATTAACACTGACACAAAGGTCGTCTGAAAATCAAGATTTGGCTTCTTTTCACTTTGCCACAATCTCCCCTTCAGACGACCTAGATTTTCCTCATGAATCCTTTTCTACCTCTTCTCTTCTCGATCAATCTATCTGATAGAAGCTGAGAGTTTCTGTATCAACCCGCCATATATCGCCGTCACCATTTGACACAGATAATAGCCAAATACAAAAAATTAAAAAGCGTACAAAAGCAAAAGGTCGTCTGAAACCAGAAAACCTGTTTTCAGACGACCTTTATTTGCAATACCGTTTACCGGAAGATTATTTCTTCGAGCCGACGAATGCGCCTACCGTATTGCCGCTAGAGAATCCGCCTGCAACTTCCGCTGCATTTTTGCCAAAGAAACCGCCTTTGACTTGGGTCGCACCGGATTGTTCAAACTTGTTGCCGCTAATTTGGGCATTAACAGCAATGTTGTCGCCAAATTTAGCATCACGAGAGATAGTGCCTGTTAATTTTTTACTGTCAAAATTGGCAGTCAACTCTGTGCGGGTAATATCGTAATTTGCGCCGCTATGCATAGAGGCAACGCTGGTGTTGTAATGAACTTGCCCTTTAGGCAGCTCGGCTGCGGGCGTAAAGTGTCCGCTGAAGAAAGCTTGTTTTTTGCCGTTAACTTCCAACACGCCGGCAGCAGCATTTGCTGAAGCAGTATTGACCAAGAATTTCTGTACGGATTTCGGCTCGCCGGATGCAATTCCTGAAATGAAACCAGGAACTTTGCCTTTCCAATTATTCAAAGAAATACCGCCGCTTTGGGTCAAGTCGAAATCCACACCGTCAACGCGGATGTGTTTGATGTTGCTATTATCGATGGCAATGCTATTACCGCCAACTGTTTGCTGTGCGGCGGTAGGAACCGTCGGAGTAGTAGGAGTTTTAGGAGCAGTTGGCGTTTTAGGGGGTGTAGAAGTTTTAGGAGTGGAAGGTGTTTTGCCCGTCTCAGGTTTTGCAGGAGTTGTCGTTGATGGGGGAGTTGCAGGCTTCTGCGACGCTGTTGGATTGCTTGGACCTGCGTTAGGCGTAGATTGTGAAGATGGAGTGGAATTTCCACCGCCACCCCCGCCTCCGCAGGCAGCCAAAGTTGCTGTACAAATCAATGCAAGTACTTTTTTCATGTCGTATCATCCTTTTGAAATCGGGTCTCGAAGTTTCTGTATTCAGGAACAAGTCTTGATTGTGCTTACGATGCACCTGAATCAATGACTTAGACATTTTATACTAAAAAGATAAGCCAACCCATATGCAATAGTTAATTCAAGTAAATTTACAAACAAAATATAACTAAACTATAACCAAACTAACAATTCATTAGCAGGAAACGCATCAAACCAACCCACTTTTTCAGACGACCTGCATTTTCCTCATGAATCCTTTATAATCTCTTCCTTTATAAATCAATATCTTTTGAAAGAAGCAAAATGTCCGATTTCCGTCAAGATTTCCTCAAGTTTGCGCTGGCGCAGAATGTATTGAAATTCGGTGAATTCACGACCAAGGCAGGCCGTCAGTCGCCTTATTTTTTCAACGCCGGACTGTTTAACGACGGCGCATCGACGCTGCAACTGGCGAAGTTTTACGCGCAGGCGATTATTGAGAGCGGCGTGAAATTCGACATGCTGTTCGGCCCGGCTTACAAAGGCATTATTTTGGCGGCGGCGACGGCGATGATGCTGGCGGAAAAAGGCGTGAACGTGCCGTTCGCCTACAACCGCAAAGAAGCGAAAGACCACGGCGAAGGCGGCGTGTTGGTCGGTGCGCCGTTCAAAGGTCGCGTATTGATTATCGACGACGTGATTTCTGCGGGAACATCTGTGCGCGAATCGGTCAAACTGATTGAGGCAGAAGGCGCAACGCCTGCCGCCGTTGCCATCGCACTCGACCGCATGGAAAAAGGTACGGGTGAATTGTCTGCGGTTCAAGAAGTCGAAAAACAATACGGCCTGCCCGTCGTCGCCATTGCTAACCTGAACGACTTGTTCACGCTCCTGCAAAACAACGCGGAATTCGGCGGCTTCCTCGAGCCGGTCAGAGCCTACCGCGAACGCTACGGCGTTGCCTAAAATACGACAAATAAAAAGGTCGTCTGAAAACGGTCAATCCCTTTTTCAGACGACCCCATCCAATCAAACACACATTAAAACAACACATTCCACACTTTACACGGAAAACACCTATGCCCGCATGTATCTGCCCACACTGCAAAACTTCCCTTTGGGTCAAAGACACCCAGCTCAACGTCGCACAAGGCTTTGTCGTTTGCAATAAATGCGAAGGTCTGTTCAAAGCCAAAGACAGCCTGGCACCGTCCTCCGCCCCCGCCAACTCCGACACGCTGCCCAACGCCGTTACCGACGTTCGCCTCGTACACGACATGGGTGGTAACATCCGCAACCGCAAACAACTCTCCCGCCACGAAATTGCCAATCTGCTCGACAGCGCCGAACGCGCCAAAAAAGCCAAAGAAGAAGAGGCGCGGCGTGCCGAAGAGGAAAAGCGACGGGCAGAAGAAGAAAAACGGCGGACTGAAGAATTTCAAGCCCTGATGGCGGCAGCCGCTGCCAAACCCGCCAAATCCGAAGAAGGCTTCAACTGGACGCTGGCGGTACTGGTCGCGCTGACCGTCCTCATCATGCAGCTTTTCTATCTGGTCTTGCTATGAACACATCTCCAGGCTTTGTCGCCGATTTTCGCGAAGCCGCGCCCTATATCCACTACCTGCGCGGCAAAACACTGGTTATCGGCATCACCGACAGCCTGCTCGAAGGCGACACCCTGAACCGGCTTGCCGCCGATTTCCACCTGCTCGCCGGATTGGGCGTGCGGCTCGTGTTGGTACACGGCACGCGCCATTTCCTCAACCGCCTCGCCGCCGACAGACAATTCGTTCCGCAATACCACCGCAACCGCCGCATTACTGACGACGCCACCCTGCGCGACGCCAAGCAGGCGGTCGGCATGATACGCAGCGACATCGAAGCCGCCCTGTGCAGCAGCGCATCCGCCCCCTTGCGCAACAAACCGATTCCCACCGCTTCGGGCAATTTTCTCACCGCCCGTCCGCTCGGCGTCATTGACGGCATAGACATGGGCTACACCGGCATCGTCCGCAAAACCGATACCGACTCCATCAACCGCCGCCTCGACGACGGTGCCATCGTCCTTATCAGTCCGCTCGGACACTCCTACGGCGGCAAAACCTTCAACCTCAGCATGAGCGAAGCCGCCGAAGCCGTCGCCGTCGCCCTTCAAGCCGAAAAACTCGTGTACCTGACCGAAGAAGCTGGCATTTGCAACGCCGACGGCGTCCTCATGTCCACCCTGTCCTCAGGCGAAGTCCGCCACCTGATAGAAACCGCACACAACGTTCCCGTTCGCCTGCTCCAAGCCGCCGTCAACGCCGTCGAAAACGGCGTCAGCCGCGTACAAATCCTCAGCGGGCGCGAAGACGGCGGACTGTTGCGCGAACTCTTCACCCGAGAAGGCTGCGGCACCGCCATCGCCCGCGATTCCTTCGTCTCCATCCGCCAAGCCCACAGCCGCGACATCCCCCGCATCATCGCCCTGATACGCCCGCTGGAAGAACAAGGCATCTTGTTGCACCGCAGCCGCGAATATCTCGAAAACCACATCTCCGGTTTCTCCGTCCTCGAACACGACCGCAACATCTACGGTTGCGTCGCCCTCAAAACTTTCGACGATCCCGAAATCGGCGAACTCGCCTGCCTCGTCGTCTCCCCCGAAGCCCGCGACGGCGGCTACGGCGAAATGCTGCTCGACCACCTCTTCCAAAAAGCCCGCGCCATGGGCATCCGCCGCCTGTTCGCCCTCTCCACCCATACAGGCGAATGGTTTGCCGAACGCGGTTTTCAGACGACCTCTCCCGACGCATTACCCGAAGAACGCCGCCGCGACTACCTCGCCAACGGCCGCAATTCGCAAGTGTTCGTCCGAGAGTTGGCTTAAGCGGTTTTGAAACCCAAGGTCGTCTGAAAACTGCCGATAGCCTTGTTTAGCGTTCCTAAAAATCAAGCATGTTTGGATTCGGATTTCAAGTGCAACACTAGTGTATCAGTGGTTTGAACAGATT
>JUNU01000198.1 GCA_001067655.1 Neisseria lactamica | reverse complement strand
GGTATCGGCGGATTCGACCGATGCAATCAACGGCAGCCAGTTGTATTACACCAATCAGGCGATTGCCAACGTAGCGACACAAGCGACGGCGGCGAAAACCGAAGTTACCGCAGGTAAGAACGTCGTCGTTAACCAAACGACCGGCAACAGCGGTCAGACCGTGTACAACGTTGCTACTGCCGATAAACTTGACGTAACCAGCGTGACCGCAGGCGGGGTAACCGTTAACGCGCAAGGTGTCAGCATTGCTGCTCCGACCGCTAACAATCCGTCGAATACCGTCAGCCTCAGCCCGATTGGTCTGAATAACGGCGGACAACGCATCACCAACGTCGCTCCGGCGAAAGAAGGTACCGATGCGGTCAACCTGAACCAGCTCGCCGGCATGGGTAACGCCCTGCAAAACAACATCGAACGCGTTGGCAAAAAAGCCTATGCAGGCGTGGCAGGTGCGATTGCACAAGGCTCGATTCCGCAAGTAACCCGTCCGGGTGCAACCGGTATCGGCGTGGGTAGCGGCTACTACGGTGGTCAATCCGCCATGGCAATCGGCGTGTCTGCGATGAGCGACGGCGGTAACTGGGTTGTCAAAGGTAACTTCTCTGCCAACACAGACGGCCACGTCGGTGTCGGAGCAGGTGCGTTGTACCAGTGGTAAGCTAACGGCTCTTAGCTGAAGCAAAGCAAAGGTCGTCTGAAATCCAAACAGGGTTTCAGACGACCTTTTTTATGCGGATGAAGGGTGTATGCAGAAATCAATTATAGTGGATTAAATTTAAACCAGAACGGTTTGGATTCGGATTTCAAGTGCAACACTAGTGTATCAGTGGTTTGAACAGATT
>JUNU01000197.1 GCA_001067655.1 Neisseria lactamica | reverse complement strand
ACTGTCTGCGGCTTCGTCGCCTTGTCCTGATTTAAAGTTAATCCACTATAAAAGTTTAGACGGGTCGGGTATCTTGCTGGTGTGTCCAATGCGGAGTATTCTGTTCGGGCAAAAGAAGCCCGTCATCGGTAAACTGTCAGTACGTCCTAACATCACGGCGGTTTTCGTAAAAACCATGTAAACAAACGGCGCATTTTTGCCCAATATAAAGGATATTGATAAAATGACCCGTCCCTGCCGATGGCGGCAGCAGATTCATCTGCCGCCAAAAGGTCGTCTGAACGGCATCATCAATATAGGTATCTCATGAATAAGAACACTCAATACGGCAAAGGCCTTTTCGGCTTTTTCTTCGGCCTCCTCCTCGCTACCGGCGTGATCGGGGGCATCCTGTATTTTCTGAATCAAGACACGCCGAACGCTTTCAAAGGCGCGACCGAGCCTCAAAAACAGCAAACCGAGCCTGAAATCCTCAAGCCGCAGGAAAAATCCAAACCTGAGGCTAAGTCTGAAGCCAAGCCTGAAACGGAAGAACCTCCTGTCGTTGTTCCCGTAGAGAAAGAGCGTCCGGCCGAAGAGTCCAAGCCTGAGGCGAAACGCAGCGAGGCTGATGACGATGCCGCAGCCAAAGAAAAAGAACGCGCTGAGAAAGAAGCGCAAGAAAAGGCAGATAAAGCCAAAGCCGAAAAAGAGCGCGCAGACAAAGAAAAAGCGGAAAAAGAACGTGCCGTCCGCGAAGCGGAAGACGAAGCCCGCGAAACAGAAAAAGCCCTGCGCGAAGCTGAAAGAGAAGACAAAGACGCTGCCGAACGCGAGTTGAAACAAAAACTTGCCGAGAAAAAGGCAGAGCTTGCGAAAAAACGCGCAGAAAAAGCCAAAGCCGACAAAGAAGCCGCCGATAAAGCCCAAAAGGCAGCCGAGTTGACCGACAAACAAAAAGCGCGCGCCGAGCGCAAACTTGCCGAGAAAAAAGCGGCAGAGAAGAAAGCCGCCGAAGCCAAGAAAACCGAAACGGCTAAAAAAACCAACAAACCGACTCCCGAACAAATCCTGAACAGCGGCAGCATCGAAAAAGCCCGTCAGGAAGCGAATAAAGGCGCAGCGAAAGAAGTGAAGAAAGCCGAAGCGGACAAATCATCCACCAAAGCCGACAATGCTAAAGCTGAGACCAAAGCAGCAGAAGGCGGTAAAAAAGTCATCCTGCAAATGGGTTCGTACGCCGACCGCAACAGCGCCGACGCGCAACGTGCCAAACTCGCCATGCTGGGCATTTCGTCCAAAGTAGTCGAACGCACCAACGGCGACAAAACCGTTTACCGCGTACAAAGCAACAGCATGTCGTCTGAAGCCGCGAAAAACGTTCAGAAAGACTTGCAAAAACACAATATCAACAGCCTGATGCGTTCGGCTCAATAAGGAGGCGGCAATGAAACGGACAACCAAACCGGCAGCCGTACTCCTCAGTCTTGTGCTTGCTTTTTCCGCAAGCGCGCAGGCTGCGGTCGAAGGCGTGGATTACACGGTTTTGAAAAAACCGATTCCGCAACAAGACGCATCCAAAATCGAAGTTTTGGAATTTTTCGGCTATTTCTGCGTACATTGCCAAAACTTTGATCCCGTCTTGCTGTCATACAGCAAAACTTTCCCGAAAGACGTTTACCTACGTACCGAACACGTCGTCTGGATGCCTGAAATGTTAGGCTTGGCGCGGGTTGCCGCGGCGGTTAACGCTTCGGGTTTGAAGTATCAGGCAAACCCCGCTATTTTCAAAGCCGTACACGAACAGAAAATCAATTTGGCGGATACCGCCACTTTCAAAAGCTGGGCGGTGGCACAAAAAAGCTTTGACAGCAAAAAACTGATTGCCGCATACGACGCCCCCGCGAGCCTTGCAGCCGCTAAAAAAATGCAAAGCCTGACCGAGACTTACCGTATCGACGGCACGCCGGACGTCATCGTCGGAGGCAAATATCGGGTCATATTCAGCAGCGATTGGGCGAATGGGCAGAAAACCATAGGCGAGCTGATTAATAAAGTCCGCCAAGAGCGTTTCAGCAAAGCCGCGCGCTGACGGAATTTAGCCAGACAGTTTCGGAATGACCGCAACAGATAAGGCGGTTTCCGAACTGTCTGTTTGTTTTGGGCGGCGTATAGTGGATTAACAAAAATCAGGACAAGGCGACGAAGCCGCAGACAGTACAGA
>JUNU01000196.1 GCA_001067655.1 Neisseria lactamica | reverse complement strand
TGTACTGTCTGCGGCTTCGTCGCCTTGTCCTGATTTAGATTTAATCCACTATATATGCGCGGCTTGGCTTGTTTGGATTCAATTTAAATCAGATGGGCAATCATGCGGCGGTTCGTCAGGGGGTAGAAAGCTGATTGGCTTGGTGTTTGGTGTGGGGCGAAACATTGCTGAGAGGCAAATTTGATGGACTGTATAGTGAATTAAAATAAAAATGAGACAAGGCGACAACGCCCGCCGTGTACGGGTAGTACATAAGGGCGTTGGCAACGCCGTATCATT
>JUNU01000195.1 GCA_001067655.1 Neisseria lactamica | reverse complement strand
GATAGTACGGCAAGGCGAGGCAACGCCGTACTGATTTAAAGTTAATCCACTATAAAAAGGTCGTCTGAAACCTTAAAACAGGTTTCAGACGACCTTTCGTTTACTATCTTGGTTTAATTAACCCGGTTTACCGTCCAAACGCGGGCGGATGAGCCAAGGGATGTATTTCCATGCGTAAAGCAGCAAGGACAGGGCAAATAAGACTGCGGAAGTGCGGATACTGTGGGTGTAACCGGTGCCGCTGACGAAGGTTGCAATGATGCGGATGACGGTGGCGGCTATCATCAGCCAAAAAGCGACGGGTACGGATTTGGGCGGCGGATAGATGGAGTTGCCGGTATGTCCGAGCGCAGTGCGCGCCATCATGCCTAATGTCAGGACGCCGATACCGCCGACGCCGATGAGATGTACGCCAAGATTAAGGAAAGAGCTGTGGAAGTAGGAAGCACCGATGGCAATCAATCCCAAACCTGTGAACAAATAGCCTGCGAACAAAATCCACAGCATCGGTTCTTTCAGAACGGCTTTATACCACCAGCGGTAAACCTGCACGGTAAAAATCACGCCCGCTGCAAAGGCAAAAGCAGATGAAAGCCAAGGCAGGGCATGGTGCGCCATCAGCATGGCAGTCAGCATGGGCAGCCAGAGGGACGCGTGCGCGACCCACATCGGACTGGGGATTTGCGGAACATTCAGGCGTTTGGAGGTAAAGAAGGAAATAATCCGCATGCCGATAAGGCCGATAAAGCCTGAGACCATAATCAGACCGGACTGCAGCCCGCTGAGCAGTGCAGATGCGTTTCCGGCATGCAGTTGGAAGTGGAATGCGGCGTGCGTGCAGCCTAGGACGACGATGGCGAATACGGCGACGTAGTTGCGTTTGTTTTTGGAACGGATGACGGGCAATGCCATGCAAACTGCGCCGTACCAAAAAAACAGCGTGCCGAGTATGCCGCTGGCGGTTGCACCCCAGCCCGGAATGAAAACGGCAATCCTTGCTGCCAACCAAAATGCGGTCAATCCTGCCAAAACGCCGCCGCGCGTGGGCGGCTGCCCCGTCCAAGTGGCAACGGCGGTCAATAGGAAGGCAATGACGACGAGTCCGGCATAGCCCCAGATCATCTCATGGGCGTGCCAATAAAAATTGGACAACTCGGGCGTACCCGTATAGCCGAAGCCCCAAAGCAGGATGGAGAGTGCGCCGTATAGTGCCGCCAGTGAGTAAAACGGGCGAAATGCCATTGCCCAAACAGGGTGTTTGAAAAAGGCGGTCATGGTAGTTCCTTGGTTTGTTTTTTGAATGGTTTGTTTTAGGTTTGAATAGACAGGAGGGTCGTCTGAAAACACTAAAATCGTGCTTTTGGACTTTTCAGACGACCTTTTTTATCAGATTCCTTCAGGTTCCGGCAAAAACAGCTCGACTACAGGAAACAGTTCGCGTTCTTCAAAACGGGCATGGTCGCGTAGGGTAACGGCAAAGTCCTTATTCCATGCTTCGTTAAGATATTCAGGATTTGCCATCATACTGCGCAGTTTGGCGTGTTCGGCTTCGAAACGTTCGCGCATCGCAACGGGAATATTCTGCCAATGCGGGGCGAACATGGTTTCTTCTTCGACAAAATGCGGTTCCAATTCAAGGAAATGGGCTTCAAGCTCTGTTTGATGGCTTTCAGCGGGCGCACGCAGGAGGCGGACGCAGAGTGAAAGGGCGTGATGGTGTTCGCGGGAAAGTTCGATAAGTGCTGGGTGGCGTTTTAACGGCTTCATAATATTTGATTATAATGATAATAAATTATCAAACTACACTGGATTAATTTAAATGTTTCAGATATTATGAAACTTAATCATATATAAAGTCAAACACATAACGGCGACAATTTCCCACTGGAAACACTGCCGCCGCCCTAAAAAAATAATATATTCTGAACAGAGAAAACCATGTATCTGACGCAACATACGGATTATGGTCTGCGGGTATTGATTTATGCGGCCATAAACGACGATTCGTTAGTCAATATCGGAACCATTGCCGAAGCCTATAACATTTCCAAAAGTCATTTGATGAAAGTCGTTACCGCGCTTGTCAAAGGCGGATTCCTGACCAGCATAAGAGGGAAAGGGGGCGGACTGCGTCTTGCCGACACACCCGATAAAATCAATGTCGGCGCGGTCGTGCGCCATCTTGAACCCATGCAGGTTGTCGAATGCATGGGAGAAAACAACGAATGCCTGATTACACCATCCTGCCGCCTGACCGGCATTTTGGGCGGAGCAATTAAGGCTTTCTTTGCACATTTGGACGGGTTTACTTTGCAGGATCTGCTCAATAAACCAACCTACGATTTACTATATGAACCCAAAATCGAAATCGTTGTCGAAAAAACAGACGATAAATCGGCATAAGCTACCTACCCTGCCGATATGTTTTAAGAGACTTAACTAAAAACCCGCACAATCCCAAAATAGGAAACATCTGATCATTCTTACAACCACAACATTTCACAAGCATCAAATTTTCTATTTTCAGACGACCTTTTTGGGAAAGTGTACGGGTCCATCCCGTTATTCAAGCCACACCAACTACCGACCTGCAATAGCGGGAATCAATCTAAGAACACAAGCCAATCAATAAAATAATATTTTTGCAGCTTTTTCTCCTCTAAGGCACGCCATCGCCATCGTTTTATCCAAACCACTTTTATTGTAAATTTGTGAACTTTTCCAGATGAACAACTTCTAATGCAGTTGACTGAGGCGTCGCTTCCTCTTTTTCTTTTGTTTTATTGTGATAATGAATAGCAATATCAAAACATTGCATTGTACATATTAATATTTTAGATTATTTCAGAATAAATATTAACTCAAAAAACAGATGTAAAAACAGGTTGCAAACAAAAATTGTTGCTATTATCATGCGTCGATTATGAATAAAGACCGAATTTTAATCCCAGTAGCCGTCATTACCGTATCATTGCTTCACGCGGGTTTGATTGCGCTTTTGTGGGAAACATACAAACCGCTTATACCGGAAATGGCAAATATTGAGTTTGTCGATTTGGCGGATTTAGGTGGTGGCGACGGAGGTGGCGACGGCAACCCCGAAGGCGCAGGTGCGCCCGCAGCTCCGGAAAAAACGCCCGAACCGCAAAAGCCCAAGCCTCAACCGAAACCCAAACCGGTCGAACAGCCCAAACCACAGTTCAAACCGGTAATAACAAAAAAAGCGGATGCCGATATTCAGCAGCCGAAAGAGAAGCCCAAGCCGGTTGAAAAACCAAAGCCTGAGCCAAAACCCGAACCCAAACCTGAACCGAAACCTGAACCTAAACCCGAACCACGTCCAGAGCCTAAACCCCAACCCAAACCAGAATCCAAGCCTGCACCTAAAGCCTCGGACTACACCAGCAGCAGTAAAACCGGGCCGAATACTGCGGAAAACGGTAAAGGCAACGGACAAGGTAAGGCTCCTCATGGCGACAGCAAAGGAAACGGCGGAGGCAACAAAGGCCCTGGTAACGGACAAGGTGAAGGCAGCGGCCCCGGCAGTGGTGGCAACAAAGGCGAACATGGTTCAGGTAGTGGCAGCGGTGGCGGTTCCGGCGGTGGAAATGGCCCTGGAACAGGACCGGGTAGTAGTAGAGCCAATCCCGTTAAAGGCGGCACTTGCCATATTCCTAAACCGCCATATCCGCCTATAGCGGCAGAAAATGGAGATACAGGTACAGTTATGCTGAGTGTCTTGGTTGGCCCGGGAGGAAAAGTTGCTGAAGTTAAAATTTTAAAACGCAGTGGCTCCAATGCTCTTGACCAAGCTGCCCGTAAAGCAGTTAAAAATGGTGCTTGCAATGCCTCTGTCTGGACTGAATTCCGAGTCCCGGTCTCTTTTACTCTTGAGTAATCGGGCGCAACACCTTTATCGACAAAAGTTTTAATTTACTTGGAAAATTTGGAAAAATTATGGATTTAAAAACAATATTCGAATCAGGCGATTTTGTTCTGATCAGTGTATTCGTGTTGATGTTAGTAATGAGTATCGTGACCTGGTGTCTGATTATCCTGCGCTCCATCAAACTGAAAAAAGCCAAAACCGCCAACGCACTCGTTAAAACGCAAATGCTTAATGCCTTTACGCTTACCGAAGCCGTGCAAAAAGTGAAAGATATTGATGCGCCCATGAGCCGCGTAGCGGACGAATCCCTGCGTGCCTACCAAAGCTATCGTCAAAGCAACGCGAAAACACTGACTACCGAGCTGCCTTTGAACGAATACCTCGTCATTCAAATCCGAAACAGCATGGAACAAAACATGCGCCAGTTTGATTACGGCATGACTGCTTTGGCATCCATCGGTTCAACTGCCCCGTTTATCGGCTTGTTCGGTACGGTCTGGGGGATTTACCACGCCTTAATCAATATCGGTCAAAGCGGTCAAATGAGTATTGCCGCAGTAGCCGGCCCGATTGGTGAGGCGTTGGTGTCAACCGCCATCGGTTTGTTTGTCGCCATCCCTGCCGTCTTGGCGTATAACTTCCTCAACCGCGGTAAGAAAACCCTCTCTCAAGATATGGACGCTTTCGCACACGATTTACACGTCCGCCTGTTGAATCAAAAGGACTAAATTATGGCATTCGGCTCTATGAATTCCGGCGATGATGCACCGATGTCAGACATCAACGTCACGCCTTTGGTCGACGTGATGCTGGTACTGTTGATCGTTTTCATGATCACCATGCCTGTACTGACCCACTCGATTCCTTTGGAACTGCCGTCCGCTTCAGAAAAAGCAGCAAAGCAGAAGGAGAAGCAGCCTAAAGACCCGCTGCGCCTGACCATAGATGTTAATGGCAACTATTACATCGATGGTGATTCTGCAACCAAAGCGGATATTAATACGGTCACTTCCCGACTGAAAACTGAAAAGCAGAAAAACACCAATACCATCGTTGCCATTTCAGCAGACAAGGCCGTTGAATACGAATATGTCAACAAAGCCCTCGAAGCTGCCCGCGAAGCAGGTATTACCAAAATCGGCTTTGTGACCGAAACTAAAGCACAATAATACCGGCAGTAAAAAGGTCGTCTGAAAAGCATTCCTACTTTTCAGACGACCTTTTTTCATACAAATCAGACACGGCCTAAATATAGTGGATTAACTTTAAACCAGTACGGCGTTGCCTAGCCTTGCCGTACTATCTGTACTGTCTGCGGCTTCGTCGCCTTGTCCTGATTTAA
>JUNU01000194.1 GCA_001067655.1 Neisseria lactamica | reverse complement strand
ACTCGGGACCCCCTGATTACAAGTCAGGTGCTCTACCAACTGAGCTATACCGGCAAAGAAGCCGAATTATGCCGTTAACTGCCCCACTTGGCAATAGCTTACTGCTCACAAAGTAAATTTTTATAAAAAATATCTGATTTAAAAAGAAATTTATTTCAGACGTAATGATTACCCCATATATAAACCAAGCCGCTCAGATATATAACCGAAAGGTCGTCTGAAAAACAACCGCACAAAAAGCATTTCAGACGACACTCTGATAAAATATCCCCCTTTCCCCTCCATCCGTCCACATCATGCCACGACACCCCTACCGCCGCCTGCGCCCCGCCAAGTCCGACCTGCCCGAAGTCGGCATTTCCGAAGAAGGCAACATCCGCTCGCTGCATCTGGGCAGCGACACCATCCAAAGCTCGATGAACCTCGACCATCCCGCCGAACTGGTTTTGTCGTACAGCCGCGCGATGATGGGCTGGCTTCTGTTTGCGGAAGAAACGCCGAAACACATCACCCAAATCGGCTTGGGCGGCGGCTCGTTCGCACGCTGGATAGACGGCTACCTGCCCGACACTAAACAAACCGCCGTGGACATCAACCCGCAGGTTATCGCCGTCGCCCGCAGCCTGTTCGAGCTGCCGTTTGAAGGGGAAAACTTCGAAATCGTCGAAGCGGACGGCGCAGAATACATCAAAGTGTTCCGCCACAATACCGACGTGATTTTGGTGGACGGTTTCGACGGCGAACAAATCATCGACGCGCTGGTGGAAGAACCCTTCTTCCAAGACTGCCGCCACGCCCTCTCGCCCGACGGCGTATTCGTAACCAACTGGTGGAGCGGCGACAAACGCTACCACCGCTTCATCGAACGCCTACTCAACGTCTTCGAAGGCCGCGTGTTGGAACTGCCCGCCGAAAGTCACGGCAATATGGCGGTGATGGCGTTCCAAAGCAGCCCGAAAGAGCAAAACCTCGACAAACTGAAAAAACGCGCGGAAAAGCTAAGCGGACAATACGGCTTGGATTTCAAACGGATGTTAAACGATTTGAAAGCAAGCAACCCGAACAACGGCAAACATTTTTATCTGTGAGATGAACAGGTCGTCTGAAAACCCAAATACAGATTGGGCGACGGCAACACCTGATAAAGCAATAAACCGTCCTCACAGCACACACAAAATAAAGGAAAACCCATGTTGAAACCTGACATCATCCAAATATCCGGCCCTGTCGGCCTGCTCGAAACCATCTTCCTACCCGCCGCGCAAACACCTGCACGCGGCGTGGCAGTCATCAACCATCCCAACCCGCTGCAAGGCGGCACGAACACCAACAAAGTCATCCAAACCGCCGCCAAAGCCTTATCGCAACTCGGCTTCCACTGCTACCTGCCGAACCTGCGCGGCGTAGGCAACAGCGAAGGCACACACGATTACGGACGCGGCGAAACGCAAGACTGCATCGCCGTCATCGACTATGCCCGCGCACAACACCCCGAAGCCGAACTGTTCGCATTGGCAGGTTTCTCCTTCGGCGGCTATGTCGCCACCTTCGCCGCCCAAGAGCGCGAACCGGATTTGTTGCTGCTTATCGGCGCGGCAGTACACCACTACACCGACCGTCCCGAGCCTTCAGCCGTCCCTGACATTACCAAAACCCTGATGATTCATGGCGCAGAAGACGAAGTCGTTGAAATCAGCAAGGCTTGGACATGGGCGGAACCGCAAGGTTTGCCCGTCATCACCATCGCCGGCTCATCCCATTTCTTCCACGGCAAACTCATCGTCCTGCGCGATACCATCGCCCGATTCGTGCCGTCGGTTTTACAACAAAAATAAACGGAGCATCATATTAAATATTATGATGCCAAACCTTGCCGTGCAGCTTGTCCATACTGAATCCAATATGACAAACAATACAGCATGACCGCCGTTTTAATTGCCTAAACAATATTTTCAGACGACCCCGCTGACTATATAATTCCGCCTATTGCCTTTATTTTAACGATCCAGAACCCAATCATGCGTTACAAACCTCTTTTACTCGCCCTGCTCATCGGTTTCGCTTCGCCTTCTTTCGCCGCCAAAGACGCGCCCAAGGAAAAGGCTGCGCCTGTCAAAAAAAGCGTCAAAGACAAAAAAGACGCCGAACCTGCTAAAAAAGAAGCTGCCAAAGACAAAGCGAAACCTGCCGCGAAAAACACTAAGGACAAGGCGGATGACAAGCCCGTAGCCAAAAGCAAAAAGGAAACTGCCGAAGCGGCGAAAAACGAGCGTACTAAAGAACGCAGAAACGACAAAGAAACCAAAAAACAAGATAAAGCCGACAAAAACAAAAAAGGTGAAGCCAAAGCGGAAGAGAAGGCAGGCAAAGCCGTTCCCGCAAAAACCGAGCCTGTAAAAGGCAAAGACAAAGCGGCAGACAAACCCGCAGCCCAAAATAATGTAAAGGCAGCAGCCCAAAATAATGTAAAGGCAAAAAAAGAAGCCGCCGAGTTGCCTAAAAAAGACGAAGCAGCGGCAAAACAAGATAAAAAATCCGTTGAGAAAAAAGCGGACAAAGCCGATAAGAAAACCGCTGCCGCCGATTCAGACGACTTCAAAGCCGCAGTAACCGCCGCCGCCAATGATTTGGAAAGCAAAAAATCGCTGCGCAGCCGCAACGAAGGTTTCATCATTCACGTCAATACCACGTTGAAACAGTTGCAGCAAAGCCGTATCAACTTATCCGCCATCAACCGCCAACAGCGCGACGCATGGGACAAGTTTCAAAAGCTCAATGCTGATTTGAACTACCTGAAAACTCAGGTTTCCAATACGCGTGCGCAAATTTCCCGTTTTGTTTCAGGCAACTATAAAAACAGCCAACCCAACGCCGTTGCCCTATTCCTGAAAAATGCCGAGCCGGGTCAGAAAACCCGCTTCCTGCGTTACACCCGCTATATCAACACCGCCAACGATCAAGTCATCAAAGACCTTGAGAAGCAGCAAAAAGAGCTGGCAGCACAAGAGCAGAAAATTAACAACGAGCTGGCATACCTGAAAAAACTTCAGGTCAACATTCAGTCCTCGCTGCGCCGCCAAGGTGTAACCAATACTGCCGAACAGGCGGAAAGCCGCCGCCAAAATGCGCAAATGGCAAAAGATGCGCAGAAAAAAATCAACCACAAAGAAAACGAACAACGCCTGAACAACTTGTTGAAAGACTTGGACAAACACAAAGCCGAGCAACGTCGCCAGGAAGCCGAAGCGCGTAAAAAAGCCGCCGAAGCCCGTCTTGCCGCCGCTGAAAAAGCGCGCAAAGACCGCGCCGCCGCTGCGCAAAAAGCCGCCGACGAACGCGCTGCCATGTCCAACCTGACCGCCGAAGACATGAACATCCGCGCGCCTTCCTACGTCAGAATCAGCAATGCCAACAGCTTCAGCCGTATGCAGGGTCGTCTGAAAAAACCGGTCAGCGGCACGCTTGCCGGACTCTTCGGACAAGACCGCGGCGACGGTGAAGTTTGGAAAGGCGTGTTCTACCAAACGACTCCGGCAATCGTCAGCAGCATCGCCGGCGGTACGGTTACCTACGCCGATGAATTGGAAGGTTTCGGCAAAGTCATCGTCATCGATCACGGCGACGGCTATATCAGCATTTATTCAGGCTTGAGCGAAATCGAAGTCGCCAAAGGCTATGCCGTAGCCGCAGGCAACCGCCTAGGCATCAGCGGAACCCTACCTTCGGGCATGGAAGGCCTGTATTTGGAAGTCCGCTACAACGGGCAGGCAATGAACCCGCTCTCATGGATAAGCTGACCTGCAAACCAGTTTTATATTTTCAGACGACCTTTTGCCACATCACGGGGTCGTCTGAAATTTAACAACCGCACCAACGACCATATATTCAAAAGGTTTTACACCCGCGCAGATATTTTTTACGCTAATCCTGTTGTTTATCAAGCGTAAATCGCATACAGTTTTGCGGACGTAAATTCAGGTCGTCTGAAGCAATGTTTCCCTATCCCGTTTCACAGTCATTACGGTCTGAAATGAAATAAGACAAAAAGAAAGCTATTTATAATGTCAACATCTACTTTGAAAAAAGTCGCACTCTACACACTCGGCGCATTCAGCGGTGTCGCCCTCAGCTTGAGCGTTCAAAGCTTTGCCGCCGAAAAAGACAAAAAAGACAACGAAACCCTGCCCGTACAATCCATCCGCAACATGGCGGAAGTCTACGGGCAAATCAAAGCCAATTATTACCAAGACAAATCCGATGCCGACCTCTTTGAAGGCGCGATGAAAGGCATGGTATCCGACCTCGACCCGCATTCCGAGTATATGGATAAAAAAGGCTATGCCGACATGAAAGAATCCACCAGCGGCGAATTCGGCGGCTTGGGTATGGAAATCGGTCAAGAAGACGGCTTCATCAAAGTCATCGCCCCGATTGAAGATACGCCCGCCGAGCGCGCAGGCGTGAAAAGCGGCGACTTCATTGCCAAAATCGACAACGTTTCCACACGCGGCCTGACCACCAGCGAAGCCGTCAAAAAAATGCGCGGCAAACCGGGTACCAAAATCACCCTGACCCTTTCGCGCAAAAACGTGGACAAACCCATCGTCGTCAACCTGACCCGCGCCATCATCAAAGTCAAAAGCGTCCGCCATCACCTGCTTGAGCCGAACTACGGCTACATCCGCGTGTCCCAATTCCAAGAGCGCACCGTAGCGGGCATCAACGAAGCCGCCAAAGCCCTGATTAAGGCAAACAAAGGCGCGCCGCTCAAAGGCATTATCCTTGACCTGCGCGACGATCCGGGCGGTCTGCTTGACGGCGCGGTCGGTGTCTCTGCCGCCTTCCTACCCGCAGACGCAAAAGTCGTCAGCACCAAAGGACGCGACGGCAAAGAGGGCATGGTATTGAAAGCCCGTCCCGAAGACTACATCCGCACGAGCGGCAGAGACCCGCTGGCAGATCTGCCCGCCGAGTTGAAAACCATCCCGATGACCGTGTTGATTAACTCAGGCTCCGCCTCCGCATCCGAAATCGTCGCAGGCGCGCTGCAAGACCACAAACGCGCCGTCGTCGTCGGTACACAAAGTTTCGGCAAAGGCTCGGTTCAAACCCTGATTCCGCTGTCCAACGGCAGCGCAGTTAAGCTGACCACCGCCTTGTACTACACGCCGAACGACCGCTCGATTCAAGCGCAAGGCATTGTTCCCGACGTCGAAGTCAAAGACAAAGACCGCGCTTTTGAAAGCCGCGAAGCCGACCTCGCCGGACACATCGGCAACCCGCTCGGCGGCGAAGACGTCAACAGCAGCAACGAAATCAGCACGCCTGATTCAAACGAAGCCGCCAAAGCCGACGAAAACGCCAAGTCCAAAAAAGGCAAGGACAAAGAGAAAGACGAAGACCTTTCCAGCCGTCGTATTCCTAATCCTGCCAAAGACGACCAGCTCCGCAAAGCCTTGGATTTAGTGAAAAATCCAGCCGAATGGCAGAAGTCTTTAGGTTTGGCGGCGAAAAAACCGGCTCCGAAAAAAGACAAGAAAGACGGTAAAGACGAAAGCAAATAAGCTCAGTCCGAATCCTTGAAAAAAGGTCGTCTGAAAACGCTATCAGTTTTCAGACGACCTTTTCACACTTCAAAAACCCATAGGGAAAACATCATGGCAAAAGCCCCCAAAACCATCTACCAATGTACCGAATGCGGCGGCACTTCCCCGAAATGGCAAGGCAAATGCCCGCATTGCGGCGAGTGGAACACGCTTCAGGAAAGCCTTGCCGCGCCCGAACCGAAAAACGCCCGCTTCCAATCTTGGGCGGCGGATACCTCAACCGTCCAATCCCTATCCGCCGTGACCGCCACCGAAGTGCCGCGCAATCCGACCGGCATGGGCGAACTCGACCGCGTATTGGGCGGCGGTTTGGTCGATGGCGCGGTCATCCTGCTCGGCGGCGACCCCGGCATCGGCAAATCCACACTGCTGTTGCAAACCATCGCCAAAATGGCGCAAAGCCGTAAAGTGCTGTACGTTTCCGGCGAAGAATCCGCCCAACAAGTCGCCCTGCGCGCGCAACGTTTGGAACTGCCGACCGAAGGCGTAAACCTGCTTGCCGAAATCCGCATGGAAGCGATTCAGACGGCCTTGAAACAGCATCAGCCCGAAGTCGTCGTCATCGACTCCATCCAAACCATGTATTCCGACCAAATCACTTCCGCCCCAGGTTCCGTATCGCAGGTGCGCGAATGCGCCGCCCAACTGACGCGCATGGCAAAACAAATGGGCATCGCCATGATACTGGTCGGACACGTTACCAAAGACGGCGCGATTGCCGGCCCGCGCGTGCTGGAACACATGGTCGATAGCGTGCTGTATTTCGAGGGCGACCAACATTCCAACTACCGCATGATACGCGCCATCAAAAACCGCTTCGGCGCAGCAAACGAGCTGGGTGTATTCGCCATGACCGAAAACGGTTTGAAAGGCGTATCCAACCCGTCCGCCATCTTCCTCGCCAGCTACCGCGACGACACGCCCGGCTCGTGCGTTTTGGTCACGCAGGAAGGCAGCCGCCCGCTTCTGGTCGAAATTCAGGCATTGGTCGATGACGCGCACGGCTTCACCCCCAAACGCCTCACCGTCGGCCTCGAACAAAACCGCCTTGCCATGCTGCTCGCTGTCCTCAACCGTCACGGCGGTATCGCCTGTTTTGACCAAGACGTGTTCCTCAACGCCGTCGGCGGCGTCAAAATCGGCGAACCCGCCGCCGACCTCGCCGTCATCCTCGCCATGCTCTCCAGCTTCCGCAACCGCCCTCTGCCCGAAAAAATGGTCGCATTCGGTGAAATCGGCTTGAGCGGCGAAGTCCGCCCCGTCGCACGCGGACAAGAGCGGCTCAAAGAAGCGGAAAAACTCGGCTTCAAACGCGCCATCGTCCCTAAAGCCAATATGCCGCGCAACGAAAAAGAGTTCCCAAATCTAAAAATCTTCGGCGTTTCCAGCCTGCAGGAAGCCATCGAAATCTGCCGCGATGCGGAAAATTGACAGACAGCAACATGAAAGGTCGTCTGAAAATCTATTCCCAGTTTCAGACGACCTTTTCATTCTCTAATACTCAATGCTGTTATAATCCGCAGACCAAGTAAAACAACGACTTCAAAAGGAAAAACATGACACTCAAGCCTCCCGTCCGCATCGCCGTTACCGGTGCTGCAGGGCAAATTGCCTATGCGACCCTGTTCCGTATCGCCGGCGGCATTATGCTCGGACGCGACCAACCCGTTATCCTGCAACTGCTCGACCTGCCACAGGCGCAACAGGCATTGCGCGGCGTGATTATGGAAATGCAGGATTGCGCTTTCCCGCTCCTTGCCGACATCTTTGCCACAGACGACCCCGAAGTCGCCTTCAAAGATGCCGACATCGCCCTCTTGATCGGTGCGCGCCCGCGTACGCAAGGCATGGAACGCGCCGACCTGCTGCACGCCAACGCCGAAATTTTCAAAGTACAAGGCGCGGCGTTGAACAAAGTTGCCCATCGCGACGTCAAAGTCCTCGTCGTCGGCAACCCCGCCAACACCAACGCCTACATCGCCATGAAATCCGCGCCCGACATCCCGCCGGAAAACTTCACCGCCCTGATGCGTCTCGACCACCACCGCGCCGTCAGCCAAGTCGCCGAGAAAATCAACCGCCCGATTCCTTCCATCGAGCAAATGTGCGTCTGGGGCAACCACAGCCCGACCATGTACGCCGACTACCGCTACGCCACCAGCAACGGCGAGTCCGTCAAAGACATGATTACCGAACCCGATTGGAACACCGAAGTCTTCATGCCGAAAATCGCCGGACGCGGTGCCGCCATCATCGCCGCGCGCGGTTCGTCGTCCGCCGCCTCCGCCGCGAATGCCGCCATCTACCACCTGCGCGACTGGCTGCTCGGCAGCAGCGGCAAATGGATAACGATGGGCGTCCCCTCCGACGGCTCTTACGGCATCCCCGAAGGTTTGATTTTCGGTTTCCCCGTCATTTGCGACGCAGGCAGCTACCGCATCGTCCAAGGCTTGGACTTGTCGGATGAGTTCAGCCGCCAACGCATCGCCGCGACACTGGCGGAGCTGGAAGAAGAACGCGCCGCCATACAAGATATGCTTTAATAGATCGAGGTCGTCTGAAAACCGGTTTTCAGACGACCTCGACTGACATGAATACCACGGAGTCCCCATGACCACATTGGCCAACAAAAAACTCGCCGTCCTCATCGACGCCGACAACGCCCCCGCCGACATCATCGACCGCCTGCTTGAAGAAGTTGCCAAATACGGCATCGCCAGCGTCAAACGCATCTACGGCGACTGGAGCCACGGCCTTTCCAAATGGAAAGCCGCCCTCCTGCCCCATGCCATCATCCCCGTCCAACAATTCGCCTACACAAAAGGCAAAAACGCCACCGACATGGCGCTGGTCATCGACGCGATGGATTTGCTATACAGCGGCAATTTCGACGGCTTCTGCATCGTATCCAGCGATTCCGACTTTACCCGACTGGCAAGCCGCCTGCGCGAAAGCGGGCTGACCGTGTACGGTTTCGGCGAAAAGAAAACGCCCGAAGCCTTCCGCAAAGCCTGCGACAAATTCATCTACACCGAAATCTTCCGTCCCGAAAAACAACGCCAAGAAAAAGAGAAGAACAGCGGCAAAAACACCCCCGCCGCCGCCCCTGACGCGCTGTCCCTGCTCACACGCGCCGTGCGCGAAAACGCCGACGACCTCGGCTGGGCAAACCTCGGTCCCATCGGCAGCTACATCAGCAAAATCAATCCCGATTTCGATTCAAGGCTGTACGGCTACGGCAAACTCTCCGACCTCATCAAATCCTTCGACATCTTCGAACACCGCACCGACAACAACCAACTCCAAGTCCGCCGCCGCAAATCCGCCGACAAGCCGACAGAGAGGTCGTCTGAAAACTCGGTGGCAAGCCATCAGGCAGAAGAAACCGTTTCAGACGACCCCAACGCCGCGCAAAAACGCAAAACGCGCAGCAAAAAAACCAACCCAGCCAAGAACGAAAATACCGCACCAAGCCCTGCGGCAGACACCGCGCAACCGACACCCGCCAAACCCGAACCCGCCGCCAAAAGCAGCAAATTGCCCGTTACCCGCGTGATCCCTGCCGTACAGCAGGCAGTCGATACTCACGCCGACGAACAAGGCTGGGCGCGTTTGAGCGACGTATCGAAGCAACTCGCCGCACAAGGCACCGACCCGCAGCAATACGGCTTTGAAACCATAAACCACCTCATCCACGCCATCTTCGCCGACTGGCTGGAAATCAAAAAAGCCGGCCGCGGCGAACGCCTGCGCGTCAACAAACGCTTTACCGCCAAAGGTTAAGCCATAGGTTTGAAGGGAAAAGCTAATCTGTCGCCCACAATCCACAGAGGTCGTCTGAAAACCTCAAAACCGTTTTCAGACGACCTCAACCCACAGGTTAATAATAAATTTATGATTAGCCTTAATAATTTTGAAATAAATATAATTCAAAAGGATAATTATATGTCAAATTCTAAAATTAAAATATTTCCCCTCAAAGAAAACATATATTACATAAACTTTAAAAATGAATTTATAGATTATAGTTATCAAGCAATTATACTTTTATTCAGTCCAGTTATCTATTTTTTATTATTCAATAAAGATTTTTCAAAATCTTCCTTGAAAAATTTAATATTAGAATTAAGTAAAGATTACATACCTGATGCAAAAAAACTTTATTTATTATTATATTGTTATGCAATATCAGCCCTTATATTAGCATCAATAATAACCCTTATTTCATACATAATAAACAAAGAAAACTCTAAGAATGGAGAATGCCCTGCAAGAAAATGGAGTATACCTATTCCTGCTCTTACTTTAATAAAAAAAATATTATCTAACTATTTAAACTTGGGTTCAATATTGTTAGTATCGGCCATTTATATAACACTATTATATATTGGTCTTAAATTTCTTGATTTAAATAAAATATTTTATTCAAATGAAATAAAAGAATCAGATGTAATCAAGATAGGAAATATAATAACACTCTTTTGGCGTATTGCAGGGTTCTGGTTTATATTATTCCTTATCTTCAAGATTGTCTTAAATGTACATATAGAAAAGCGAACAAATGAGTTAAAACGCAAATCCACGTTGCAGAACCTCCCTAATAACAAAGAAGCAACTTCCTGTGAGGTAAGCGGTACCACACCTCTAGAAGACGTGATTCGCCAACTAAAGCTTCCTAACTCAAAAAAACAGGAAACTATTGCCGACCTTATCACGCATTCCTTTGTTTGGGTTAACGAGGAATATGAGGTAAAACTCAAAGACCCCGAAAATCTAAAAACCGAGCTAATTTTAGTGCCTAAACAAAGCGATACAAATCAACCTCAAAAATCAGCCGAAAAAACTGAAAAATAAATTTTAAGGACTGTCAGCATGATGAATAACAAGCCACAAAAATTGGTCTGCAGGCACTGTTCAGGCACAGCCGAAATGCGTGTCGGCAAAGTAGCTTGCAGCATCGAACTGCTGGGCAAATAAACCCGTTATTTGCCGCTACGTTTTTTATGTAACCGTAGCCAAAAGGCAAAAGGTCGTCTGAAACCTGAACCGCTCCCAAAGTTGGACAACCCATCCAACCACAAGGGGCGGTTCGTCGTTCAGACGACCTTTAATGCTAAAATGTCCTCTGTTTGCCACACACACCGTTTTTCATGAATATTCTCGAAGCCTTATTATTATTGTGCCTGCTGATCGTCATCAGCGCATTTGTTTCCTGTTCCGAACTCGCGCTCGCCTCGGCGCGCAAAATCAAATTGCAAGTCATGGCTAAAGACGGCGGCGACACGCGCGCGCTCGACGTGCTCAACATGCAGCAGCAGCCGGGCAGTTTCATCACCGTCGTCCAAATCGGTTTGAACGCCGTCGCCATTCTCGCCGGTATCGTCGGCGAAGCGGCGGTGCGCCCTTATTTCGGCGGTTTGTTGGCAAACGCGGGCAGTTGGGGCAGTACGGCCGCGTCGCTGCTGACATTCGCGCTGGTCACGGGCAGCTTCATCCTGATTGCCGACCTGATGCCCAAACGCGTGGCAATGACCCATCCCGAAGCGGTGGCAGTGCGCATCGTGCGGCCGATGATGTTTTTGATTTTTATCTTAAAACCCGTCGTTTGGATTTTCGACGGAATGGCAAACGCGATATTCAAACTCTTCAAAATTTCCACCGTCCGTCAAGAACAGCTGACCTCGGAAGACATTTACGCCGTCGTCGATGCGGGCGCACAGGCTGGTGTGTTGAAAGAGCAGGAACACTACCTGATTGAAAATATTTTCGACATGCAGGAGCGCACGGTGACTTCCACCATGAGTACGCGCGAATACATCGCCTATTTCGATAAAAACGACGGCAGCGATACCGTGTTGGAAATCATGTCGGAAAAACCGCACAACAAATTCTTGGTGTGCGATGGCGATTTGGAACGCGTCATCGGCTACATCGAATCGCACACGCTGCTGACTTTGTTTTTAAAAGAAAAAGACGTCCGCCTGACCGACAAGCGCGTGTTGCGCAAAGCCTTGTTCATCCCCGACACGCTGTCGCTTTACGATGTATTGGAAACCTTCAAAACTTCCGGCGAAGACTTTGCCGTGGTGGTGAACGAATACGCGCTGGTGGTCGGCGTGGTGACGTTGAAAGACGTGATGAGCATCGTCATGGGCGAGCTGGTCAATACCGAAGAAGAGCCGCAAATCATCCGCCGCACCGAAGATACTTGGCTGGTGGACGGCGCAACCCCGCTCGCCGACGTCATGCGCGCGCTGGACATCGAGGAATTTCCCAACTCGGAAAACTACGAAACCATCGCCGGCTTTATGATGTATTCCCTGCGCAAAATTCCGAAACGCACCGATTTTTTGGTTTACGCAGGATACAAATTTGAAATCATCGACACCGAAAATCTGAAAATCGATCAGCTTTTGGTGTCTAAACAAAGCGATACGGTAGAAAAAATATAATCAGCCACAGCAATCATCGGAAAACTTAAATAATAAATTTCAAGGACAAATCATGATAGCGAATACCGAACCACAAAAATACGCCCGCAGCCTGCACGCACCCATCAGCTTGGGCACAACTTCAGACGACCGCTTTATGCCTCGCGGCTACCTCGCGCATTTCGCTACTCTGCCGCAATTGGTATTGACCGAAAAGCTGGACGGGCAAAACAACTGCTTCGCCGCCCACGGTCTTTATGCCCGCAGCCATGCCGCCCCTACCCAACATCCGTGGGACAAACCGCTGCTGCAACGCTGGCAGCACATCAAAGACGACTTGGGTGACCTCGAACTTTTCGGCGAAAACATGTACGGCATCCACTCCATCGCCTATTCGCAGTTGGAAAGCTATTTTTACCTTTTTGCCGTCCGTCGCGGCGGACATTGGCTGTCGTGGGAAGAAGTTAAATTCTATGCCCAGCTGTTCGACTTCCCCACCGTCCCCGAACTTCCCATCGTGCAGCCGCTTGCCGACTTCACCCAAAAATACGCCGACGAAGACACCGCTTTGGCGCAATGGCTGACCGCCAATTTAGGTGCAACATGGACAGACAGCGTGCAAACCGCAGGCAAACTCGGCGGCTACGACCCGAAAACAGGCGAAGCATGCAGCGAAGGTTTCGTCATCCGCAATGCCGCTGATTTTGCCACCAACAACGGTAACCTGCCCGTACAGTCCAACGAGTTTGACAACCTCTTTAAACTTGTTCGCGCCAAACACGTTAAAACCGATGTGCATTGGACAAAAACTTGGAAGCCCGCCCGCCTTATCGACTACGACAAATACCATTGGCAAAGCTGGCAGTTTCAGATGGCCTGAAGTCAAACCATCCAATAATAAGAAAGACCACCATGTGGACATTCCCCCACTACACACCCGGCAAACTCCCCGATTGGCAAGCCTTGGAACGCCGCTTCAGCTGGTTTGCCGACATGAAAAACGTGCCGCAGGATCCTGAATGGCACGCGGAAGGTGATGTATTCATCCATACCAAAATGGTGTGCGAAGCCCTGCTGCAACTGCCCGAATTCCAAGCACTCGGCGAGCAAGAGCAGCACATTCTGTTTGTCGCCGCTATGTTGCACGACGTAGAAAAACGCAGCACCACCAAGCGCGAAAGCCAAGGCGGCAAAGAGCGGATTGTGTCGCCGCACCATGCCAAAAAAGGCGAATACACCGCCCGCACCCTGCTTTACACCGAACTTGCCGCGCCGTTTGCCGTGCGTGAAGCGATTGCCAAACTCGTACGCCTGCACGGGCTGCCGCTGTGGGCAATCGACAAACCGAATCCGGAACGCGCCGCCATTGCCGCTTCCTTGCAGGTCAATACCGCCCACCTCGCCATGCTTGCCAAAGCCGACATTCTGGGCCGCACCTGCAACGATCAACAGGATATCCTGCTGCGCATCGACTTGTTCCGCGAGTTGTGTGAAGAAAACGGCTGCTGGGGCAAAGCGCGCGATTTTGCCAGTGATTACGGCCGCTATCTCTACCTTAACGGCCGCAGCGAAATGCCCGATTACCAACCGTTTGACGACCGAACCTTTGACGTGTACGCCATGTGCGCCATAGCAGGCAGCGGCAAAGACAGCTATATCCGGCGACACCTCGCCCATCTGCCCATGCTGTCGCTGGACGACATCCGCCGCGAGCGCAAACTCGACCCCGCCGACCCGAAACACACCGCCGGAGCCGTGCGCTTGGGTAAAGAGCAGGCAAAAGAATACCTGCGCGCCCGCACGTCATTTGTCTTCAACGCCACCAACCTCAACCGCGACCTGCGCAGCAAGTGGCTGCCGATGTTCGCCGACTACGGCGCGCGGGTACACCTGATTTATTTGGAAGTGCCTTACACACAATTGCTGTCGCAAAACCGTAACCGCGAACATTCCGTGCCGAATGATGTGATACACCGTATGATCAACAAACTGGAAATCCCCGATTACAGCGAAGCGCATACGGTGGATTTTGTGGTTTCTGATTAAGTAGCCCTCATCCAAAGTGCGGCTACCAACCATACAGCAAACGATTTTCGCGTAAATCGATTGCCGTCTGCGACTTCATGGGTTGGTCTGGAATTGAATATAAAAGGTCGTCTGAAAATCAGTTTTTCAGACGACCTTTTATTTTAAAACTTCAAACCAATGTCGATTATCCGATTTATCCGCAATTCGCGGTTTTCAGACAACCTTTAGTTCTAAAAAGGTCGTCTGAAACGCTGGTGCTGCTTTGTTAATGCAGATTTCTAAACTGCTCGAGGAAGGCGGGAATACCGGGCAGCATGCCTACTGCGCCCATTGCTGCGCAGAGAATGACAAAACCGACGGTAGGTACGACGACGCGACCCATAAACCCGAGTTCCGCACTGCGTTCTTTGCATCCGATTAAGCCCAAGTTATCCAACAGCATGGTCAGCGACCAGCCGAAAACAGGGTTGACCAGTGCAGAGGAGAAGACAACGATGGCGGCGGATTGGGTGGTTTTGCCCTTGCGCGTCATTTCCATACCTGCTTCCAAAAGCGGGACATAGACGCCGACAATCAGCGCAACGCTCAATACAGGCTGCCAAATCGCCAAATCCATAGGATAGCCCCAGACGGATGCAATGATACAGAACAAGGCAGTCAGTATCGCGCCTGCGGGAATCGGTCGTTTGGCAATGGAAGCGGGAACGATATAAGTTCCCCATGAAGAGGTAAAGTTCGCGCCGCCCAGTACCGAGCCTGCGACTTGGCGGACGGAACAGGTGAACATGGTGTCGTCGATGTTCATCAAGGCTTTTTCGGATCGCTCGGGATAGCTGATTTTTTGGAACACTTGATGCCCTAAGAAATCAGGCGACCACATGGCGACGGCGAGTACGGCAAAGGGGAACACGACCAAAAAGCTGTCCATCGTCGGCAGACCCATCATCCAGCCGGTATTTTCACCCCACCAGTAGGCAGGACTCATAGGCGGCAGGCCTGGAGCGGTTTGGAAGGAAAACGGTGCACCCAAAAGATACGCGGTAAAACCTGCCAGCACGCAGCCCAACGGGACGGCAAGCCAACGTTTGCGCCAATGTTCCAGCAGCGCATAGAGCAGGATGGTGCCGATGATCACGATGAAGGCAATGTAGCTTTTGTCAAAACTGCCTGCCCATTCAAAAAGTTTCTTGACCTGACCGGTCGTACCAACGAAGCCCAGATACAGCAGCAGCCCGCCGCATACGCCGTTGCTCGTCAGTTTCGCCATCAGGCTGCCGCCTTTGGTAATGCCCAACAAGAAACCGAACACACCAATCAACAAGCCGAAAGCCAGCGGATGCCCGCCTGCGGCAACGACGACGGGAATCAGCGGAATCAACGGCCCGTGCGTACCGGGTAAGTTGGAAGTGGGGAGAAAAAGGCCGGAGAGCAGAATGATAAAGATTGAAGCAATCAGCAGCTCGTAACGGACGTTTTGCGGCAGAAAGGTGTCGGGCAGACCCAACGGCACGGCAAACGCCGCCGCTACTGCGCTGACCATCACCACCTTGCCAATGGTTCCCGCCACAGCAGGAATCAGGTCTTCAGGTTCGAAGCGGTAATCTCGAAACGGCAGATTGAGCCGCCAGCGTTTAGGCTGCATGATTTGCAGCTCATGTTCCAAATACGCTTCACGGCTTTCAAAGTCCGACGGCGGCTTGTGCATGCCGGAATATGATGTGTCGTGGTTCATAATTTCTCCTTTGGTTGACTTGTTTTTGGTTCTGTCGGCAATCGCCGTCCGACTTTTTATATCCGCTCCGAAAGCGGCTATACACGGCAAAGCCGGTAGTCGGGATCGGGCTTATTGTCAACAATTTAGTGTTTGGATACTAACACACAAATTATCCGGCTTAGGTAGAAATTTTCGTTTTGGTATGAATAAGTTGGAAAAACAACAAAAAAGGTCGTCTGAAATTTCAGACGACCTCTATTTTGATTGATAAGCCTTATGCTTTTTTCTTGAGTGCGGCGTTTAGGACGCATCCTAAAACAAAGCTGACGGTTGCGGGCAGCAGCCAACCCAGTCCGACGTTGTAAAGCGGCAGTGTGCCGTTGATGTCGGCGGCGACTTCTTCGCTGAAACCGAACGCGGCTTTATAGGCATCGAGCAAGCCGACTGCCAGCGTTGCCATCATAGTGCAGAAATAGACGATGCGGCTGCCGCCGAACAGTTTGTGCAGGAAGACCAGCAGGATGATGACGATGGTCAGCAGGTACAGCAGCATCAGCATCGGAATGGAGAAGGTCAGGATGGAGGACAGGCCTTTGTTCGCCAACGCCATAGACACGACCGTATTGATGATGACGAACATTTTGTAAGAAATGCCGGGACACAGACGGTTGAAATATTCGGAACATGATGTAATCAGTCCGACGGCGGTACTCAAGCATGCGAGCAGGACGATGACGCCCAAGAGGATGTTGCCGGGTACGCCAAAGTAGAAATTCGCGGTTTTCGACAACACTTCCGCACCGTTTTTCTGAAGTCCCAAGCCTGCCACGCTGGTCGCGCCCATATAGCCGATGAAGAAGTACACCAAAGCCAGACAAGATGCGGCGACGATGCCTGAAACGGCAGTCGTCCGCAGCAGCTCGGAGCGGTTGTCCACGCCCATCGCACGCACGGCGTCAATGACGATAATGGAGAACACCAGCGAAGCGAGTGCGTCCATTGTGCTGTAGCCTTCCAAAATGCCTTTTATGAACGGACGAAGGGTAAAATCGCCTTGTGCCGCTGCGGGAACGCCCATCGGATTCAACGCGGCGTAGCCGACCAAAACGGCAATCGTCAAAAGCAATACGGGCGTCAGAATTTTACCGATGCGGTCCACCAGTTTGCCCGGCGACATCGACAGCCAATACGCCACGCCGAAAAACGCCACGCTGAACGCCGCCAACCCGACTGTTTTTTGGCTTTCATTCAAAAACGGCGCAACGGCAATCTCAAACGACACCGTCGCCGTACGCGGCATGGCAAACAAAGGCCCGATGGACAAATACAGTGCGACGGCAAACGCCACGCCGTACCAAGGGGCAACCCTTGAAGCCAGCGCCTGCACATCGCGCGAGCCTGAATAGCCGATGGCAATCACGCCCAACAGCGGCAGGCCCGCGCCGGTCAACAGGAAACCTGTCATCGCAGAGAACCAGCTTTCCCCCGCCTGTTGTCCGAGATAAGCAGGGAAAATCAGATTGCCCGCACCGAAAAACAAAGCGAACAACATCAAACCGACCGCCCACAGCGAGGCTTTACGGTTGAGCAGGGAAACACTGTTCATAAATTCGTACCTGTTTGTTTATAGTGGATTAACTTTAAATCAGTACGGCGTTGCCTTGCCTTAGCTCAAAGAGAACAATTCTCTAAGGTGCTGAAGCACCAAGTGAATCGGTTCCGTACTATCTGTACTGT
>JUNU01000193.1 GCA_001067655.1 Neisseria lactamica | reverse complement strand
GTTCTTTTGGGAACGCGACGGCGGCGACCCGCGCATCATGATGCAGTTTGGCGCGGAGAAAAAAGACGGGACGAAGCGCAGTGAAGCCGAAGTCCTTGCGATTTGGGATACGGTTTTGCCGACTTTGAAGCCTGTGAAGCCATAGCGATGAAAAAGGTCGTCTGAAAATGTTTTTCAGACGACCTTTGTTTTGGGGAAGCGGCTCAACGGGTTACGTTGCGCCAGTCGCTTTCGAAATAGCTGACGAGGATTTGGTTGTTCAGATAGTTCGGCTCGACCTTGCGCCTTGCCATGTCCGGCGGGAAGCGGAACATTTCGGCGGCGGTTTGGGCGTTCAGATAACGCGTGGGAACGTCGAATTTCTGCGGGACGGGGAATTGCTTTTTATCGAAGCCTGCCAACACAAATCCCCATTCACCGAAGGAGGGGACGTAGACGTGATAAGGCACAGTGGAAAGGCCGGCGGCTTCGAGGGTGGCGACGACCGACCAGTAGGCGTTGGGTGCGAAGTAGGGCGAGGTGGACTGGACGACGATTTTGCCCTGCGGCTGAAGATGGCGGGCGACGAGGCGGTACATGGGGACGGAGTAGAGTTTGCCCAGTGAGAAGTTGGACGGGTCGGGCAGGTCGATGATGATGACGTCGAATTTTTCAGACGACCCCTCCAGCCATTTGGCGGCATCGTCGTTGACGATGTGCATTTTGGGATGGGACAGCGATCCTTGGTTGAGCGCGCTTAAGGCGGCGGAGGTTTTAAAGGTGGCGGTCATGTCGGGGTCTAAATCGACCAGGGTAACGTTTTTGACTTGCGGGTATTTCAAGACTTCGCGCGCCGCCAATCCGTCGCCGCCGCCGAGGATGAGGATGCGGGCAGCGTTTTGAACCATCTGCATGGCGGGCAGGACGAGGGCTTCGTGGTAACGGGCTTCGTCGCGCGAGGAGAATTGCAGGTTGCCGTTGATGTAGAGGCGGGTGTCGTCTTTCCAGCGGGTCACGACGAGCCGCTGGTAGGGCGAGTGGCTTTGATAGACGACGGGGTCGCCGAAGTAGCTTTGTTCGGCTTTGAAGGAGATGCGGTCGGCGTAGGCGAAGGTGGCGGCGAGGACGGACAAGACAATCAGCGCGCGCAGGCGGATGGCGCGGTAGCGGGGCAGTTCGGCTTTGAAGACGCGTGCGGTCAGGTAGGCGACGGCGGCGTTGAGGATGCCGAACAAGAGGGCGGAACGCGCCATGCCGAGTTTGGGGGCGAGGAGAAGCGGGAAGAGCAAGGAAACGGCGAGTGCGCCCAAATAGTCGAAAGTCAGGACTTTGGAAACGAGTTCTTTGAACTCTGCGCCTTTGCGGTTTAACACGCGCATCACCAACGGGATTTCCATGCCGACGACCGCGCCGACAATCAGCACGAAGGCGTAGAGCAGGGTGCGGAACGGGGCGGCGGAAAGTCCGAAGGCGACGAACAATGCCAGCGCGGAAATACCGCCGATGATGCCGACCAGAAGTTCGATTTCGATAAAGCGGTGCAACACGTCTTCGTCTTTGATGTAGCGGGTCAGGTGTGCACCGATGCCCATCGAGAAAAGATAAAGTCCAATGACGGAAGAAAACTGCAAAATACTGTCGCCCAAAAGATAGCTCGCCAGCGCGGCGATGATGAGTTCGTAGGCGAGGCCGCAACTGGCGACGATGAAGATGGAGATGATGAGGGTGCGGTTGGCGGTCATGGTGTGGGCATTGTATAGGGGTCGTCTGAAATTTGAAAAACGGATGATTCGACAATGGAGAGGCTTGATTGGTAAAACAGTATATTGGGAATCGGAAAAGCTGATTTGGAATTTGAGTGCATAGTTTTTCGAGTTAAAAACCGTTTTGTAGGGAAGGGTTGGTTTGAAGTGCACCCCTTTAATTTCAGATGGCTTAGAGTTGTGGCATAATCCATTATATCAAAATACCGAGGAAGCCCTATCGTGAGTATTTCCCTGCCCCAATACCTGCTTTACCTGCAATATATGCTTGCGGGGGTGGCGATGACTGCCGTTTTCGGCGCGGTTTATCTGCGGATTACGCCTGCGGAAGAATTGCGGCTGATTAAAAACGGCAACCTTGCCTGCGCCTTGTCGTTCGGCGGCGCGCTGGTTGGATTTTGTTTGACGCTCGCATCCAGCATTGCCCACAGCGTTAGTTTCGTTGATTTTATCCTGTGGGGTCTCGCGGCGGCGGTGATTCAGATTTTGGTGTATTTCGCCGCCACGATGATGATTAAAGGTGCGACGGAAGAACTCATCGGCAACAACGTCGCCGTCGGCGTGCTGTTTGGTGCGGTTTCCGTGTCTATCGGCATCTTGAATGCGGCTTGTCTGACGTGATGCTTCTGTTTTCTTGGGTTCAAAAAGTTGTGTGTTTCCATAAATATAGCGGATTAACTTTAAATCAGGACAAGGCGACGAAGCCGCAGACAGTACAGATAGTA
>JUNU01000192.1 GCA_001067655.1 Neisseria lactamica | reverse complement strand
CGGCGTTGCCTCGCCTTGCCGTACTATCTGTACTGTCTGCGGCTTCGTCGCCTTATCCTGATTTAAATTTAATCCACTATAGTTGAGGGTCGTCTGAAAAGTTGTCAAACGGGTTGTGTGAAGAAAACAGGCTGACCTTGCATTGATGCGGTCAGCCTGTCTGATTGGGTCAATTTGTTTTTTCTGCGGCGAGCTTTTCCTGACGGTAGGCTTCGGCGGCTTCCCGATCGCGTTTGGTTGCTTGGCGCATCATCCAATAATTGATGACGATGACCAGCGTACCGATGATGCCGATCAGGATGGTTGCCAACACATTCATCTGCGGGTCGAGACCCAGCTTGATTTTGGAGAAAATCACCTGCGGCAATGTGGAAGAACCGGGACCGGACAGGAAGGAGGTAATCACCAAATCATCCAGCGACAGGGTAATGCCGAGCAGGAAGCCTGAAGCGATGGCAGGCGCAATCAAGGGCAGGGTGATGACGAAAAAGATTTTCAGCGGACGCGCACCCAAGTCCATTGCGGCTTCTTCGAGCGATTGGTCGAGCTCCACCAGACGCGAACGAATAACGACGGTAATGTATGCCATACAAAGCGTCGTATGTCCGAGGAAAATGGTGAAGAAACCGCGGTCGAAGTACAGGTTTTGCAGCAATTCGCTGCCTTGCAGGAACATTTGCACCTGAATAATCAGGAGTAGCATGGACAGACCGGTAATCACGTCAGGCATAACCATAGGCGCGGAAATCATACCGGCAAACAAGGTGCTGCCGCGGAAGCGTTTGATGCGCGCCATCGCGTAGCCTGCCAACGTACCCAAAACAACGGCAGCAAGCGAGGATGCGGCGGCAATGCGCAGCGACAGCCAAGCGGCTTCCAAGATAGTGTCGTTTTCCAGCAATGCGCCGTACCACTTGGTCGAAAAGCCGCCCCAAACGGTAACCAGCTTGGATTCGTTAAAGGAATAGATGACCAAGACGACCAGCGGAATATACAGAAACGCCAGCGACAGCATCAGCATCAGTTTCAGGAACCAAGATAATCGGGATTTTTGCATTATTTGGCTCCTTCTTCCAATTCGCGGTTTTCATAATGCTGGAACAGTGCAATCGGCACGACCAGCAATGCGACCATGACGACGGCGACGGCAGAAGCCAGCGGCCAGTTGTTTTGGTCGAAGAACGCCTGCCACAAGACTTTACCGATCATCAGGTTTTCCGAACCGCCGACCAGCTCGGGAATCACGAATTCACCGACTGCGGGAACGAAAACCAGCATGGAACCTGCGATGATGCCGGTTTTGGACAGGGGCAGGGTAATGGTGAAGAACGATTTGACTGGTCCTGCACCCAAATCAGAAGCAGCTTCGAGCAGGCGGTTGTCGAGTTTCACCAGTTGCGTATAAAGCGGCAGAATCATAAACGGCAGATAGGCATAAACCATAACCAAGTTCAGCGAGAACGCGTTGTAAAACAGGTCTAAAGGTTCTTCAATAATCTGCATTTTGAGCAGGAAATTGTTGATAATGCCGTTGTGTCCCAGCAGGCCCATCCATGCGTAGACGCGCAGCAGAAAGGAAGTCCAGAAGGGCAGCATGATGGCAAGCAGCAGACCGTTGCGCATGGCGGGATTGGCGCGCGAAATCGCATAGGCGGTCGGATAACCGATCAGCAGACAAATGATGGTCGTCGTCAGCGCAGTCTTAATCGAAGACCAGTAGGTCATCAGGTAGATATTGCTGTTTTCGCTGTCGCCGAACGGATTCAGGGTATTCCAAAAATTTTGGAAAATATCGGCATAGTTTTGATAACTGATGGCGATATTCAGACGACCTAAATCTTCATCGACGCTGGTCAGCGGCGTAAACGGCGGAATGGCGATTTCTTGTTCGGCAAAGCTGATTTTCAGCACGATGGCGAACGGAATCAGAAACAGCACTAAAAGCCAAATATACGGCACGGCGATGACCGCGCGCTGACCCGGGCGGCGGAACAGTTTGTTTTTCAGTTTTTTAAGGTTCATCTCATTCCCCTTAAATTAACGGAACAACGGAGTCGGTTGGTTTTCCGGCCAGCTGATATAGACGGTTTCGTCCCAAGTCGGCGGCGTGATGTTGCGCACATACCAGTAAGGTGCGGGAACTTGGCTTTTGACGACGCGGCCGTTGGCGAGTTTGATGTGGTAGATCGCGAAGCTGCCCAAGTAGGCGATTTCTTCAACCGTACCTTTTGCCCAGTTGAAGCTGCCCAAGTGGTCGGGTTTTTCTTTGTACAAATCAATGTCTTCGGGACGGATGCTGACCCAAATGTCTTGTTCGCTCGGGCCGCCCAGACCGTGGTCGATGCGGACGTGGTTTTCCAAGCCTTCGCATTCGATAACGGCATAATCGGCATGGTCGTCAATCACGACGCCGCCAAAAATATTGGTCTCGCCGATGAATTCGGCGGTAAAGCGGCTGTTGGGGTAGTCGTACACATCGCTAGGCGTACCGACCTGTTGCAACTGACCGTCAGACATAATGGCGATGCGGGTCGCCATCGTCATCGCTTCTTCTTGGTCGTGGGTAACCATGATGCAGGTTACGCCGACTTGCTCCAGCGTATTGACCAATTCGAGCTGGGTTTGTTGACGCAATTTTTTATCGAGTGCACCCAAAGGTTCGTCAAGCAGCAGGATTTTCGGACGCTTTGCCAAGCTGCGTGCCAAAGCGATACGTTGTTGCTGACCGCCGGATAATTGATGCGGTTTGCGCTTAGCGTATTTGGTCATCTGCACCAGACGCAACATTTCTTCCACGCGCGCAGCGATTTCATCTTTGGGCATTTTGTCTTGTTTCAGACCGAAGGCAATGTTCTGCTCCACAGTCATGTGCGGGAACAGGGCATAGCTTTGAAACATCATATTGATGGGGCGCTCGTAGGGGGCAAGTTTGGTAATGTCTTGACCGTCCAGAATGATTTTGCCCTGATTAGGGCTTTCCATGCCCGCCAGCATACGCAGCAGCGTAGATTTACCGCTGCCGGAGCTGCCCAAAAGGGCAAAGATTTCATGTTGATAAATATCCAAGTCGATGTTATCGACAGCGTAATTGTCACCAAACTTTTTCACCAAGCCTTGGATTTTGAGATAAGGTTTGGCTGAAGACGCAGTGGTTGCGGTCATAATGGCAATACTCCAATAAAAATGACGAGTACCGGCAAAACGGATTTTCGAAAGGGTGATAAAAAGCTGTTTGATTGCTGGCGGGAGTCGCAACGTCGAAACGTCGTCTGAAACTCTTGTGAAGCGCACGGGCAGCATGGATGGGAAACGGATGGAAATACAAGGATAAACCGCCTCCGCAGAACTCGCTATTATATTAGCCTATGGCACGCAGGGGCAATACGAAATTGCCCGAAGGGGCTGATTTCCTGCGGATTTGATTTAAACGGGACATTTTGCAACCTGTCAGATTGAATCTGCGGTCAACCCATACGGGTGAATAAGAAAAGGCAATCGCTTTCATAAGCGAAGTTTGAGCACGTTGTTTTTATGCAATTAATTTATATGGATATTATGCTTATATTTTAAATATTCATTCAAAATATAATAAAATATGAAATATTTACATTAATTGCTTGATAAGCATTTCGTTGCAGTAAGTGCAATAACAAGCAGATTTTCAAATAGATTTTTTCCGTGAATTTTCACGCAAGGGGTAAAACATGAGTATCAAACAATGGCCTGAAGGCGAGCGGCCGCGCGAGAAATTATTGGCACGCGGTGCTGGCGCATTGAGCGATGCGGAGCTGCTGGCGATTTTGTTGCGTGTGGGGACGCGAGGGATGAGTGCGGTGGATTTGGCGCGTTATCTGTTGAACGAGTTTGGCAGCTTAGGCAAGCTGATGAGTGCCGACGTTAAAACGCTTTCCGCATACAAGGGCATGGGTTTGGCGAGTTTTACCCAGTTTGCCGTCGTCAAAGAAATCGGCAGGCGGATTTTGGGCGAGGATTTACAGGAGAACATCACGCTTTCCAGTCCGAAAGCCGTTGCCGACTATCTGCGCCTGCATTTGGGGCACGAAAAGATAGAAGTCAGCACCGCGCTTTTGCTCAACCGCCAAAACAGGCTGATTGCCATGCGCGAACTCTCGCGCGGAACGGTGGCGGAAAATACCGTCTATATCAGGGAAATCGTCAAGCTCGTATTGGACGAATACGCCGACAGCCTGATTATCGCGCATAATCATCCCGGCGGTTCGGCAACGCCTTCGCAATCCGACATTGAGTTTACAGGTCGTCTGAAACAGGCTTTGGCATTGGTTGATGTCTCGCTTTTGGATCATTTCATTGTTACGGCGAAAGAAGTCTGCTCTATGCGGGAGCGGGGGTATATGGAAGGGTAAAAGGTGGTTTTATCGGAGTCTGATAGCGGTTTGTCTTGTTTTGATATTATGAGACCTTTGCAAAAAAGCCCTCCTCCCGACAACCGAAACCCCAACACAGGTT
>JUNU01000015.1 GCA_001067655.1 Neisseria lactamica | reverse complement strand
TGGCGGCGCGGACGAGGTTGCCGTTCGGGTCGTATTGGTAAGCGGTTTCCTGAATTTGGTCGTTATCGCGGGCAAGGGTGTGGATCAGCCGTCCCAATATATCGCGTTTGAACTCGGTAATCCGCAGCGGGGTTTGGCTGTCGAGGTTGTCTGAAAGCGGGGCGGCGTCTTTTTTGGGGACGGGCTGTCCGCCCAGCTGCGC
>JUNU01000191.1 GCA_001067655.1 Neisseria lactamica | reverse complement strand
CAGGAAACCGCTTACCAATACGACCCGAACGGCAACCTCGTCCGCGCCGCCAACTGCCACAGTATTACCTGCTTCGACTACAACGAAAACGGCCAGCTTATCGCCCAGCACCAATGGAAAGTGCCGTCTAAAGAAGAGAACGCTCAAAACGGTTTACCCGACACCGACTGGCGCGATGCGCAGTACGATATGCTGTACCTGCCCGTTACC